>JBDTTS010000222.1:0-4566 GCA_039930525.1 Actinomycetes bacterium
TCACCCTGAAGACATGCAGCACATTGTCGTAGTTCGGTGGCGCGCGGCCTGACCGCACCGCACGAGCCGCGCGCACCCCTCACCCACCCGGGTCGGAGGGGTTTTTTGTTGGAACGGCAGAGTAGTGACCGGCGGGACCTCGAGGAGAGCGCAATGAGTGAGTCGTCAGCGACCCAGCAGTCGGGTGAGGTATCGCCAGATGCCCAGTTGTCGGGAGCCCAGAGCCTCGTCAAGGCGCTTGAGGACGTCGGCGTGGAGTCCGTCTTCGGTATTCCAGGCGGCGCGATTTTGCCCGCTTACGACCCGCTGTTCGACTCGTCGATTCGGCACATCCTGGTTCGCCATGAGCAGGGTGCCGGCCACGCTGCTGAGGGCTACGCCATGGCGACCGGACGCGTGGGCGTCTGCATGGCCACGAGCGGCCCCGGCGCCACGAACCTGGTGACGTCGATCGCCAATGCCTACATGGACTCGACTCCGATGGTGGCCATCACCGGTCAGGTGCCGAGCGCGTCGATCGGCACCGACGCGTTCCAGGAGGCCGACATCCGTGGCATCACGATGCCGATCACCAAGCACAACTTTCTGATCACCGATCCGTCGCTGATCCCACGGACCATCGCCGAGGCCTTCCACATCGCCGGTACAGGCCGCAAGGGGCCAGTACTGGTCGACATCTCCAAGGACGCACTGCAAGCGACGTCCTCGTACGTGTGGCCCGAGTCGATCGACCTTCCGGGGTATCGCCCGGTGCTCAAGCCGCACAGTAAGCAGGTACGTGAGACGGCCCGGTTGATCGTCGAGGCGCGACGCCCGGTGCTCTACGTCGGCGGGGGAGTGCAGGCCGCGGGTGCCTCACCCGACCTCATGCGCCTCGCCGAGTTGACCGGTGTCCCCGTGGTGACGACCCTCATGGCGCGTGGAGCGTTCCCCGACAGCCATCCCCTTCATATGGGGATGCCGGGAATGCATGGCACGGTGGCGGCGGTCGGTGCCCTTCAGAAGGCCGACCTCATCGTGGCGCTCGGCGCGCGATTCGACGACCGGGTGACCGGGCGTCTCGACACCTTCGCCCCGGGTGCCACCGTGGTGCATGCCGACATCGATCCGGCTGAGATCTCGAAGAACCGAGTGGCTGACGTCCCGATCGTTGGCGATGCCAAGGAGGTGATCGCCGAACTGGTCGGCGCGGTGCGTGCCGAGCAGGAGAACGGCCGAGTGGGTGACTTCGCCGCCTGGCGGGACACGTTGGAGCGCATGCGCAGCACGTATCCGCTCGGCTACACACCTCCGGACGACGGAGAGCTCGCACCGCAGTACGTCATCGAGCGTCTTGGCGCGATCGCCGGACCCGAAGCGGTGTATACAGCTGGCGTCGGCCAGCACCAGATGTGGGCTGCCCAGTTCGTCAAGTACGAGCAGCCGGGAACGTGGTTGAACTCTGGTGGACTAGGCACCATGGGCTTCGCAGTGCCGGCCGCCATGGGTGCCAAGGTGGGGCGACCGGACGCGACAGTTTGGGCTATCGATGGCGATGGCAGCTTCCAGATGACCAACCAAGAGCTGGCCACCTGCGCGATCAACGACATCCCGATCAAGATTGCGATCATCAACAACAGCAGTTTGGGCATGGTGCGTCAGTGGCAGACCCTCTTTTACAACGAGCGCTACTCCAACACCGACCTGCACTCGGTGCGGATCCCCGACTTCGTCAAGTTGGCCGACGCCTACGGTGCGGCCGGCTTGCGATGTGAGACGGCTGCCGACGTCGATGCCACGATCGCGAAGGCCATGGAGATCAACGACCGGCCCGTCGTTGTCGACTTCGTGGTGCACAAGGACGCCATGGTCTGGCCCATGGTGGCGGCCGGAACGGGTAACGATGAGATCAAGTACGCGCGCGACATGGCGCCCGATTGGGACAAGGACGAACTCTGATGACGCGACACACTCTCTCGGTGCTCGTTGAGGACCAACCTGGCGTGCTGGCTCGGATCGCCTCCCTCTTCTCGCGACGCGGCTTCAACATCGAGTCACTCGCAGTCGGCCCCACCGAACATGCCGGTATGTCGCGCATGACGATCGTGGTCAATGTTGACCAGCTGCCGCTCGAACAGGTCACCAAGCAGCTCAACAAGCTTGTCAATGTGCTCAAGATCGTCGAGCTCGATTCAGAGAGTGCGATCCAGCGTGAGCTGCTGCTTGTGAAGGTCAGAGCAGATGCGCACGTGCGCTCGCAGGTGCTCGAGACGGTACAGCTCTTCCGAGCCAAGGTCGTCGATGTGGCGCCGGATTCGGTGGTGATCGAGGCCACTGGCAACGCCGACAAGCTCGAAGCTCTGCTCAGGGTGCTCGAGCCTTTCGGCGTCAAGGAGTTGGTGCAGTCGGGAATGGTGGCTGTTGGTCGCGGCGGCCGATCGATCACCGACCGAACAGTTCGGTCGGCCGAGCGTAGCTCCGAGCGATCTGCGTGAGCCTTCCCGTCGTGGTCATCAGTGCCCACCCCAGATCAGTCCGAAACCTCGGCAGTCGATAGATTTGAGTGCCGTTCTGGCCCCCTTGCACTTGTTCTGACGTGCTCTGCCCTCAAATGCACGCCCTAGGAAAGGATCCCCCGTGGCCGAGCTTTTCTACGAAGACGCCGCCGAGCTTTCAGTCATTGCCGCCAAGAAGGTGGCCGTGATCGGCTACGGCAGCCAGGGCCATGCCCACGCACAGAACCTGCGTGACTCGGGCGTCGACGTGCGGGTTGGCTTGCGCGAAGGGTCGGCCAGCCAGGAGAAAGCTGAGGCCGACGGCCTGCGCGTCGTCACGCCGGCCGCCGCAGCCGCTGAGGCCGACGTCATCATGATTCTTGCTCCTGATCACGTGCAGCGGACTCTGTACACCAATGAGATCGAGCCGCACTTGACCGCTGGAAGGGCACTGTTCTTCGGTCACGGCTTCAACATCCGGTATGGCTACATCAAGCCACCAGCCGATGTCGACGTCTGCATGGTCGCCCCCAAGGGCCCCGGCCACCTGGTGCGCCGCGAGTTCGTCGACGGCCGCGGCGTGCCGGTGATCGTTGCCGTCGAGCAGGACCCCTCGGGCAACGCCTGGGCACTGGCCTTGTCGTACGCGCGGGCGATCGGTGGACTCCGTGCGGGTGGCATCAAAACCACGTTCACCGAAGAGACCGAGACCGACCTCTTCGGCGAGCAGGCTGTGCTGTGCGGGGGAGCCTCGCAGCTGGTGCAGTACGGCTTCGAGACACTGATCGAGGCCGGCTACCAGCCAGAGGTCGCCTATTTCGAGTGTCTGCACGAGTTGAAGCTGATCGTCGACCTGATGTACGAGGGCGGCATCGCCAAGCAGCGCTGGTCGGTCTCTGACACCGCTGAGTACGGCGACTACGTCTCGGGGCCGCGCGTCATCGACCCATCGGTCAAGCAGAACATGAAGGCGGTGCTGGAAGACATCCAGTCAGGAGCGTTCGCCGCGCGTTTCATCGCCGACCAGGACGCCGGAGCGCCGGAGTTCAAGGCGCTGCGCGCCAAGGGCGAGACGCACCCGATCGAGGGCGTCGGCCGCGAGCTGCGCGCCATGATGCCGTGGATCGAGTCGGGCGACTCCGACTACACCGAGGGCACGGCGGCTCGCTAGTCGGGCGATCCGGTGTCGAGTGGGTCGGTGTACGCCCAGGGATAGGTCGTCACCGTCTGTCCTGCTGGAGTCGTCCATCGCATGACGCCGTCGGGTTCGAGGTCGGCGTGCCAGCCGGGGGAGTGCTTGAGCCGGTGGTGGTGGCGGCAGAGGACGGCGAGATTGGTGGCGCTCGTGTCGCCAGCCGGCCACGGAATGGTGTGGTCGAGGTCGGTGCCCGATCGGGTGGAGCGCGCTGATCGGTTACAGCCCGGGAATCGGCAGACACCGTCGCGGGCGCGCACCGCGCGGTCGAGCTTGGTAGACGGTCGGTACTGCCGCTCGGAGACATCGGTAAGCGTGCCGGTCTCTGCGTCGATCATGAGACGGTGCAGCGTGACGTCACCGGCGAAAGGTCCCGCGAGGTAGAGGGCCTCGGAGGCGGTGATCGGTCCGACGCCGGCGACGTCGGCCGGTTCGGCGCTTTCTCCGAGGAGGACGTCCGAAGGGACGGTGACGGCGATGTGGACCCGGGGTGGGTCGGCGCGACCGATCAGCAGGTCGATGAGCGCGTCGGCGCGGCGCTGGTCCATGGTGCGGTGGTCGTCGGCACCGGCATTCATGGCGAGGGTGTTGATGGTGTCGTAGACCTGGCGGGCTTGGACGCTGGGGAGCAGCGCGGACAGTTCGGACACTCCGTCCGGCAGTGGTGTCACAGGTCTTGCCGAGTGTGCAGCTGAGCGCCTGCCTCCGGCAGTCGAGTGCCTGGCACTCGACGCCTCCGGAGCGGCACTCAGCTGCACACTCGGCGACCGGTCCGGGACGCTGCGTACTCGGCAGCCTGCCCGGCCAGCACGTCAACGGCTGGCTCGGACACGTCGCGGAGCCCGTCGCCGATGATCTGTACTTTGCGGGCGTCGATGCTCCCGGCTGACCACGCCG
>JBDTTS010000223.1:0-4533 GCA_039930525.1 Actinomycetes bacterium
ATGGGAATGTGGAAGCTGGTGCACGGCGGCTAGCCCACCCATGAAGCGACCAGACCGGGTGTCGATGGCGGTGAGTGCACTGGCGCTCACCGCCATCGCGGCCGTCGTGGCGCCGCTACCCGCCGCGTCCGCTGGCCCGTGCAGCGACATTCATAACGAGGCGAAGAAGCAGAAGTGCAAGGACAGCCTGCTGCCCGAGACGTACTCGATCCACGACATGGGAATGCACGAATACGGCGGCGGCAGCAAGACCTGGAACGGAACGGTGCGCAGCGTCGCCAAACTGCGCGGCCCGGACGGCACACCTGACGTCTCCTACACACTGCGCACCGCCTACGAGCGCACGAAGGTCGCCGAACGCCGCCAGCGTGTCTTCACCATCAACGGCAAGACACCGGGCCCGACGATCACCGCCGAGAAGGGCGACCTCATCCGCGTCGTCCTGCGCAACCGCAACATCGACGCCGGCACCACGATTCACTGGCACGGGGTCGACGTACCGAACGGCGAGGACGGGGTAGCGGGAGTGACGCAGAACGCGGTGCTGCCCGGGCAGAAGTTCGTCTACCGCTTCAAGGCTTCTGACGTCGGCACCTATTGGTATCACTCGCACCAGTATTCAGAGCAACAAGTGACCAAGGGGCTGGTGGGCGCCATCGTCATCCAGCCCCGCAATACGCCTGTTCCTGCGGCGACTGCGAGAGACGTCACAGCGCTCGTGCACAGCTACAGAGGACGCAACACCATCAACGGGAGCACGGGTTCTCGCACCGTGAGTGGCGATATCGGCGGCCGCAGGATCCGGTTCGTCAACACCAACCAGACCTCCGCGCGAGTGGCGTCCAGCGTTCCCTATCGGGTGGTGGCAGTGGACGGGGCTGAGGTCAACGGCCCCACGCTCGTGCAGCCAGACACGCACGTCGACGTGCCAGCCGCTGGGCGCGTCGACATCGTCCTGGACGCCGCTGCCACGTCAGCCCGAGTGGGGCTGGTCGGCGGTCCAAGCCTGGTGCTGGGGAGTGGCTCACCCCCCAAGCTGGCCACCAACAACGTGGTCGACCTGCTCAGCTACGGAGCGCCCGACCCCACGGTGTCCATTCCGACGCCCGATCGCCGGTTCAACTACGTCATCGGACAGAAGGCTGGCTACCTCGACGGCAAGTACGGGACGTGGTTCACCATCAACGGAGAGCTGATCCCGCACGTTCCGATGTACATGGTGAAGCCGAACGAGACCGTTCGGGTGCGGTTCCAGAACAACACGTCGGTGGACCACCCCATGCATCCCCACGGTCAACACATGCGGGTGCTCTCGCGCAACGGCGTCCCGAGCAGCGGGTCGCCATGGGTGGTCGACACCCTCGAGGTTCACCCCGGTGAAGAGTTCGTGGTGCAGATGCAGACCGACAACCCCGGCGACTGGATGTTCCACTGCCACATCCTGGCTCACGCGAACGACGGCCTCGTCACCCATCTGTCGTACCTGAACGTACGCAACCCGTTCCGCATCGGAGTGATCAGCAGGCGGCTCACCAACCATCCTGAGTAGTGGCTGCCATGTCGAGTTCGGCGGCCCCGGAGCTAATCGGCCCAAAGGCAGAAAGGGTGGCCTTCTGGGTCGATCAGCACGCGCACGTGGGTCTGTGGCTGGTACCCAGCCAGTGCCGCGCCGGCGTCGACCGCGAAGGCCACTGCGTCGTCGATGTCGTCGACGTTGATGTCGAGGTGCACCTGCATCTGCTGGTCGTCCTTGCCGGCTGGCCAGACCGGTGGGGTGTGGTCTTCCTCAAGCTGGAAGGCGAGGCTCAACTCTGCATCTGGCCGGCGCAGTGTGACCCACTGGTCCTCGACGGCGCCCAACGGCCAGCCCAGCAGATGCTGGTAGAAAGCCGCAAGAGCCCGAGGATCTCTGGTGCCGAGCACCACGGTGGTCAGCTGGAAACTGGGGCGTCCGTCCATCGACGCATCATCGCACCGAGTAGGGGTCAGGCTGAAGTGCTCGCGAGGCTGGCCTCGAGGGCGTCGTTGCGCTTGGTCTGCAGCAGTTGCGCCCACTCGGACATCTCGTCCCACATCGCGCCGGCCAGCTTCGGGAGCATCTCGTCGATCGGCTGACCGTCGTCGTCGAACGCGGCAAAGACCTTTGGGATGGTCACCTGGTCGTGGGTCTGCAGGAGCCCGAGCTCGACGACCACCTGACGAAGCTGCATCACCGCGCGCAGACCGCCACTGACCGCGCCGTAGCCGACGAAGCCGACGGGCTTGTCGTTCCACTCGTAGTAGAGGTGGTCGAGCGCGTTCTTCAGCACGGCGGGATAGCCGTAGTTGTACTCCGGAGTGACGAATACGTAGCCATCCGCCTCCGCGACCTTCGCCGCCCACGCCTGAATACGCGGGTCGTCGGCCAGACGCCGTTTCGGCGGCACAGCAGACTCGAAGAACGGCAGCGGGAAGTCGCGCAGGTCGACCAGCTCGACGTCGATGTCGTCGCGCTGTGCGCCCAGGTCGACGACCCAGCGCGCCACCCGCTCGCCGGCACGTCCCTCACGTGTCGAGCCGAGGATGACCTGGATGCGGGAGGTGCTGGTGTTCATGAGGCTCCTTCGGTGGCGAGCTGATTGGCGTCGTGGTAAGTCTATGAGCGTTCAACTATCTTGCAACTCGACGTATTCCCGGGCGCACCCACCCGTGAACCCATCAGGTGTGCACTCAGCGGGCTTGGGGACAGCGCTAGGACTTCCACCACGACGGCAGGTCTGCCACTGAGTCGAGCACGGCATCGGGAGTGATGCCGCGTTCGAGGTCGGCGGGGTCGAACTTTCCGGTGCGCACGAGAACGCCCTGGATGCCGGCCACGCGCGCGCCCCCGACATCGCCGAGGATGTCGTCGCCGACCATGACAGTGTCGGGCGCCCGAACGCCCAGTGCGGCCACCGCTGCATCGAAGAAGCCGGCTGACGGTTTGCCGGTGACCACTGGCTCGGCGCCCGATGCGAAGGCCAGTGCCCGCACGAACGGGCCGTTGTCGAGATACAGACCGTCGGCGTCCTTCCAGAACCGACCCATGCCCAGCGCGACGAGTGTGGGACGCGGCTCTGCGGACAGCAGGCGAAAAGCGCGGTTTAGTGCCGCGAAGTCCCACGCCTCGCCGAGGTCGCCGACGACGACCGCTGCGGCACCAGACTCCGCGCCATCGGCGACGCGCGGCAGGTCGCCGAACTCGGCGGCCGTCTCGTCCGGCACGAAGAGCGCCACCGGCGTGCGCGCGTTGTCGGTGAGCCACTCGCGGGCGGCGACTGCCGGCGTCAAGATCTTGTCGGCATCGGCCGTGATGCCGTGCCAGGCCAACTTGTCGGCAAGGTAGCTGCGCGGGTGCGACGTTGTGTTCGTGACGAACAAGTACGGGATGCCCTCGGCGTCCGCCCACGCGATGACGTCGGCGCCGCCGGGGATCGCTTCATCGCCGACGGAGAACACCCCTTCGATGTCGAACAGCAACCCGCGCGGTCGCACGTCTCTCGGAGCTGGGCGTGTGGCATCCATTCCGCTGATCGTTGCACGCCTGGTGGCCGCGGACTGCCGCCGACGAGGGTCAACGGCTCAGATGTTGCTGGAGTCACGGTTTTGGGTCAGCAGTGGCGCGCGAACCGTGACTAGCTCTTCAGGCGGGGCCGGCGGTGCTGCGGGATGGTGCTGCTGCAGGTCAGCCGAGCGGCTCGTTGACGAACGTCGGTGCGCGGTCGCCCCAGAACGGCCGCACGCGCTCGAGCGCGGCGCCGACGCGGAACGCGGTGACGTCGTCGAACGTGCGCGCGACGATCTGCACCCCGGTGGGGACGCCGTTGTCGGCGAAGCCAGATGGCACGTTCAAGACCGGGCATCGGCTCGCCAGGTTAAACAGCGGCGTCAGCAGCGCGTCGAAGTACGGCAGCTGGACGCCGCCGACGTCGAGCGTCTTGCCCACGTAGCCCTCGCCGGCGACGAGGCCGCGCGTGGCAGAGGTCGGCGCGATCAGCGCGTCGTAGCGCTCGAAGAGCTGGCCGATCGGCTTCCAGATCTCGGTCTCTAGCACCATGCCCTCGATGACGGGGACGCCCTTGCCCTGTTCAGCGGTCATGCGCGCGAACTCGATGGCGTAGTCGGTGAGCAGGTCGCCGTGTTCTTCGGCAACGCTGCCGATCCACGCGGCGAACATCGTTTGGTAGTGAACGCTGATCGCTTGCGTCAGCGTCGCATGGTCGACGCCGAAGTCGACTTCGTCGACGATCGCACCGGCGTCGCGCAGAGCGAGCGCTGCGACGCGAGTGTTGGCGGCGACCTCTGGGTCGACCGGCCAGCCGCCGAAGTCGGGCGTAAAGCCGATGCGCAGACCCTCGATGCCGTCGAGCGCGGCGGGGATCTCGAGCTTCGGGCGCAGCGAGGTGTGATCGTTGGGATGCGGGCCCGCGAGCACGTTTTCGAAGATCGCGCAGTCGGCAACGGTGCGGGCCATCGGACCGTTGTGGCAGTAGGTGTCCATGTTGAACGGCAGCT
>JBDTTS010000224.1:0-4494 GCA_039930525.1 Actinomycetes bacterium
CAGCTGTCCCCAGGGAAATCCCGGAGCGCGCACCGTACGCACCGTGACGCCGGCGCGCACCGCGGCCACGACCGTGAGCGGCCAAGCCGTTCCGTGCCACTGGTTCTCGGACGCGACATCAGCCATCACCCGCAAGGCCCCAGCCACGGCCTCAGCGTCGGCGCCATCCACGCGCAGCAGGCCAGCCCCGGCATCGGTGGGCTGGCTCATCGCGTGAACGGCTGATCCGGCCCCCATCACTACGCCTGCAATGACACGCAGCGGAGCCTCTCGCGGTGAAGAGCCAGTATCACCGCGGCTCGTCCACGCGCTCGCCAGGACCTTGGTTCCAACACCGGAGGCGACTTCCTCGACGGTCACCACCGAGCCGAAAGCAGCTGCCTCCAGCAGCAGGATCGGTGCGGGAACCCCCTCCATGGCATCGGCGATCGCCTGCACCGTGTCGGCCGTACCGCCCTGGGTGGCAACGTGGTGAATCGCACGCACGTTCGTCTGGGACGGCGCCACGAGGTACACGTCGTGACCGCGACCCTCGAGCTCGTCCACCCACCACTGCGCGCACTCTTCAGCGGCCGGCTCCGGATCGGGAGCGACGAGTACTACGGTCACGGCTTTGCCTGCCCCTGAACCGGAAGGTCAGGAAGGTCTTCACCCTCTTCGTCGAGGTCGACGGTTTCGGCAGGCATGAGACCAGCAGCGATCAGACGCTCTGCCTCACGACGGCGCTTTCGACGGTCGCGGCGCGCCTTCTTGCGCTCGCCCCTCCAGCCCGGATGGCTCTCAACCTCGCGATCGGCGGTGTAGCGCTGAATGATCTCACCGATGTCGCCGTCGGCCGCCACTCGTCCGCGGCGCAGATAGATACCCCTGGTGCACAACCGCTCAAGCTGCTTCTCGCTGTGCGAGACGAGAAAGAGCGTCTTGCCGCCTGAGAGCATCGTGCCGATGCGCTCATACGCCTTGCGCTTGAAGGAGCTGTCGCCCACCGACAGCGTCTCATCGACGATCACAGTCGGTTCGTCCAGCGAGGTGATCAGCGAGAAGGCGACCCGTGTCTTCATGCCGCTCGACAGGTGACGGAACGGGGTGTCCACGAAGTCACCCACCTCGGCGAACTCGATGATGTCGTCGAACTTGGCCTCAACCTCATCGCGAAGCATTCCGTGCAGGCCGCCAACGATGTGCAGGTTGTCACGCACCGTGAGGTCGGACTTGAAACCACCGGAGATGTTCACCAAAGGCGCGACACCGCCAACAAGGCTGACCCACCCCTCATCGGGAATCAGTGTCCCGGCTACGAGTTTGAGCAGCGTGCTCTTTCCTTGGCCGTTGGCGCCAACGATGCCCACCGACTCGCCTTGCCGGATCTGGAACGACACGTGTCGCAGAGCCCAGAACTCACTTCGTGCCTGCCCCTGCGGCGACTTTCTGATGTCGGACAGCCGCCGGTGTCGGATGCGATTTCGCCTAAACCTGATCCCGAGATCATTCGCCTCGATCGTTACTGGTGCTTCAGGTGCCGCCGGTTCTTCAGGTGCCGCAGGGGTGCTGGACAGATCCATCACAGCTCCTTCAGCACACGTGACTCGAGCCGGCGGAAGAGCCACCAGCCGACGACGAAGAGAATCGCTGACAGAAATGCGGCAAGACCCAGCAGTGCCAGAACGTCCGGCGCCTCGTCAGGGAACAGCACGGCGTGGTAGGCGTTCAAGATGCCAGCCAAAGGATTGAGTGCGTAGACCTTCAAGATCCACTCGGGCCAGGTCTCGTCTCCGACGAGCATCCAGCTGGGCCAGGCCTGCGAGCTCAGAGAGAGTTCGAGAGTGGCCACTCCGTAGATCACCGGTGAGAGATAGCGATACAGCATCGCGAACACTCGCACGACGCGGTGCACGTCGGGGTAGAGCATGCAAAGCGGCGAAAGCGAAAGGCCCAGTCCGACATTGAACAAGAACTGGACAGCGAAAGCGACCGGGATGATGAGTATCCAGATCGAGGGCACCCGTGGTGGGTCTTGGTCGGTGAACACCAGGAAAAAGATGACGAACACTGCCGTGATCGGCAAGGTGAAAAGGAACTCGATGAAGCGCGACGACACCGATCGGATCACCCAGATCTCACGGGGCAGGCTCGACGACGTCACCAGCTTGGCGTCGTTGCCAAGCAGGCGTCCTGAGTCACCGAGCACATGCGATGTCCATTGGAACGGGAGGATCCCGGTCAGCAGCCACAGGATGTAGGGCTGTTCGGTGTTGGACCCTCGCGAAACGATCACACCGAAGACGAACCAGTACACGAGCGTCAAGAGCAAGGGATCCAGAAGCGTCCAAGCAAAGCCAAGAACGGAGTCGCTATAGCGCACCTTGAGGTCACGGATGATCAGGATGCCCAGGATCCGACGGTTGGTCCAGATCGCGCGCGTACGCGCCATGGCCGACGGACGGTGCGCCGGCGTGGCGGACGGGTCTGCCGGTTGCGATGACTCTGCCGGCGCTGAAGGAGACGCGCTCATCTGAATGGCCGAGTCTATCGGGCGCTGAACCGCTTCTCCGGAGGCCACCCCGCGCGAGCCCAACCACGGCGCGCCGGGACCGGCGATCACTTCGCCTCGATTACCCTCACCGATGGAACCGTCTCGAAGGTTCCGACGTCCCATTGCGAGGGCTAAGGCGAGCCTTCCCCATCAGCCTGAGGAGAATCACGACAGATGAGCGCCGCCCTTCCTCCGGAGCTCTCCCTTCGCCCCACCGGGGGGCAAGACGGCTCGCCAATCGGCAAGAGTCGCTGGCTGGCGTGGCTCACGACCGCTCTTGCGGCGGTCGTTTTCGTGACCAGTACTGGTGGCTGGGTGATGGCCACCTACTACGACGCGAAGATTGGAAGGATTCTGGGTCTCTCTGGTCTCCTGAGCGGCGATAGCAGCGGCCCCCTCACCATCTTGATCGTCGGTTCAGACAGCCGCGAGGGACTCACCCGCGCAGAAGCGCGCGAACTCGGGACCGGCACAGCTGACAACAGCTCCACTGGCCAGCGGTCCGACACAATGATGCTGCTGCATATCTCTGGAGACCGGAAGAGCGCAACGGTCGTGAGTCTGCCGCGCGACTCCTACGTGACGATTCCAGCCCATACCGATGACAGCGGCAAGAAGCAGCCGGCCAGCAAGAACAAGCTCAATGCGGCCTACGCCCTTGGCGGCGCTCCCCTGCTCATCGAGACCGTCAAGGACGAGACCGGCCTCACCATCGACAACTACGTCGAGGTCGGTTTCGCGGGAGTGGTGAACATGGTCGACGCGCTCGGCGGGGTCGACGTCTGCGTTCCGAGTGCGGTCGACGACTGGCGCAGCGGACTGAAGCTCGACGCCGGCAAGTCACACGTCGACGGGCTCATGGGCCTGGCGTACGTGCGGGCGCGCTACATCGACGCCACCGCCGACATCGGCCGGATGGAGCGGCAACAACGCTTCGTCGGATCGATGTTTCAGGAGGCGACCAGCGCCGGCGTGCTGCTCAACCCCGTAAAGCTCAACGCATTCCTCGGTGCCGCCCTCGACTCGGTGGAGGTCGATGAAGGTATGTCGCGCGACATGCTGCTCGATCTCGCCGGAGAGATCGAAGGTCTGACGCCACGCGACATCCGATTCCTGACCGTGCCGTTGTCCAATGTCAACCTGGCCACACCGGTCGGGAGTTCCGTCGAATGGGATGCCAAGAAGGCAGCTGCCGTCTTCGACTCAATCGAAAATGACGCGCCTCTGGTCAAGGAGAAGAAGGGGCCAACGGTTCAGATCGCACCATCTGACATCGACGTTCAGGTGCTCAATGGCAGCGATCTTGAGGGTCTGGCCCTGAGCGCGAGCACCCACCTCGACAGGGCCGGCTACACCGTCGCAGCGGCACCGGGCAACGACGAACGCAGCGATGTCACTGCAACAGTGATCCGGTTTGACCCCGAATGGAACACCTCGTCCAAGACCCTGCGCGCTGCGTTCCCCGACGCCACCTTCGAAGAGGTATCGGGCTTGGGAGCCACCTTCGAGGTTGTCGTTGGCACCGACTACACCAAACCGTTGCGCGTGCGGGTGGCTCGGCAGGACTCCAAACTCGACTCGCGGACCGCCGCCGACGACCTCTGCGGCTGACGCCGGATCGGTTGAGCTACTGCTCGCCAGTTCTCGACCGGGCAATCTCGTCGCGACGGGCCAGTCGGTGCTGTCGCCTGATACCGGCTTCAGTATTTCGACGTCGGTCCTCGTCGCTCTCGGCGAGCAACGCCGGCACTTGGCGTGGGCTGCCGCTCTCGTCGACGGCCACGAACACCAGATAGGCCGATGCGACATGAACGGGCGGATCGATCTCGTTCCAACGCTCTGAGGTGACTCGGACTCCCACCTCCATCGAGGTGCGTCCAGCCCAGTTCACCTGAGCGTGGGCATGCACCAGGTCGCCGACCCGCACCGGCCGCAGAAAGACCATCTCGTCCATCGAGGCC
>JBDTTS010000225.1:0-4444 GCA_039930525.1 Actinomycetes bacterium
GTGAGGTGCGCAAGGTGATTGTGCGTGCGCCCAAACTGGTCAACATCGTCCCAGCATGACGGGCACAAGGGTCGTTACTGACTCCACGGCCTACCTGCCCTCTGCGCAGGCAGCAGCAGCTCAGGTGACGATCGTGCCCGTTCAAGTGGTCGTAGGCGGCGAGACTCGCGACGAGACCGACGTGTCGTCCAACGCAATCGCTGACGCGTTGCGCGAGTGGCGTCCTGTCTCGACGTCGCGGCCTGCCCCGTCGGCCTTCGTCGAGGCGTATGAACGTCTCGCCCTCGGCGGTGCGACAGAGATTGTCTCGGTGCACCTGTCTGGCGCGATGTCGGCGACCGTTGAGTCAGCGCAGCTAGCGGCCAAAGAGGTAGCGATACCGGTGCGAGTGGTCGACAGCCGCTCGATCGGGATGGGCCTGGGCTTTCCGGTGCTCGCAGCAGCACAGGCCGCAGTGTCCGGAGCCGATGCTGCACGGGTTGAAGAGATCGCCCGCGCACGCAGTGCGACAGGCTCGGTGCTCTTCTACGTCGACACCCTCGAGTACCTACGCAGGGGAGGGAGAATCGGGAAAGCAGCTGCGCTCGTCGGCTCGGTCCTGTCGGTCAAACCGCTGCTCCACCTCGTGGACGGCAACGTTGCTCCACTGGAAAAGGTGCGCACGACGTCGCGGGCCTTTTCCAGGTTGGAAGAGATCGCACTTGAGCGAGTCGGCGAGGGGGCGGCCGACATCGCCGTGCAGCACTTGGCCAACCCCGACAAGGCACATGCTCTGGCTGCTCGCATTCAGGAGCGCGCCGGTGGGGCCGTGGCTGTGACGGTTGGCGAGGTCGGCGCTGTCGTAGGGGCGCATGTCGGGCCCGGCATGATCGCCGTGGCTATCTGCCCCCGCTGAGCACGAGTTAGGGCCACTCGGTGTCGTCGGGGGACGCATCGAGTTCCCCATCGTCCTGGCACTCAGCTGACCGGTATGCCGTCGGCATACGCGGGTAGATCTCGCCGTAGTAGCGCTCAGCCATGGCATGTGATTGTGAGGGCGTTGCCCCCAGGCTGCTGGCTACGTCATCGATGCGCTGGATCGCGGCACACTCGGTCTCTGCCTCGCTGCGGATGCCCGACAGGTGAAACGACTCGTGCGCTAACACCTGCACGGCAATCACATGCTTCAGGGTCGGGGTCGCCTTCTCGCCGTGCAGGTACTGGCGGAGGTCGTTGCATGCGTCGCGCTCGAGGCGTCCGGTGTCGGTCGGACTGCCGTCGGCGTTGAATTGGACGTAGCCGGCCTCGGCCGTGGGATCCAGGAGTGCCCCTGTGAACCGTTGACACTCGATGCGGACGTCTCGTCCGGCTAGCTCGCTAGCGATGGCTGAGAACGTCGTCTGGTCGGCTCGGAAGTTCCACTCCTGCCAGCCAAGCAAGAGCGCCGGGACGAGGAGAAGCGGGATCAGAAGGGTGTGGCGATGGCCCATGACATGCCGAAGTGTGGCTGCCGACGTACAGGCAACCAGAGCGAACACGATCCACAGTCGCATTGTTGGTTGATCGGCAGTACGTGCCAGCCGCTGGAGCCGGCTCCCCAGCCTCGAACCTCGGTGGTTTTCCACAGTTGCGGGCTCAGGGCACCAGAACCAGGGCCGGGCCTCGTACTTTCGCCGGATGTTTGGATCTCAGCACCACGATGGCACCGCTGCGCGCGCCCGACTGCAAGCGGTGCTGCCGCGCTGGGTGCCTGCTGAAGAGGATCTCGTCCCCAGGAGGTCCGAATCACCGCCTGCGAATCCCGAGGTGGACGCCGTCAACGGACGCGTGGCCAAGCACGCCCTTCCAGCGGCACCAACGACCTGGCGCCTCGACGGCGGCACCGTCCGAGGTCTGGTCTCGCTTGCGCTTGCCGCGGTCGCCGGAGCTCTCGTCGTTGTCATCGTCGGATGGCCACGCGGGTCTGTGGCTCCCGACCAGACCACTCAGCTCGCGGCTGACGCTTCCGCCGAAGAAGACAGCGTCCTCGTACAGCCGAGCGACCCGGCAGCGGCGACGGTGACGGAGGTGGTCGTCGTCGATGTCGACGGGGCGGTGCGTCGCCCAGGGGTGGTCGAGCTGCCTGCGGGATCAAGAGTGGTGGACGCACTGAAGTCTGCCGGGGGAGTCTCAGCTAAGGCTGATACCGGAGCGCTGAATCTCGCGCAGGTCCTGATCGACGGCGAGCAGATTGTGGTCCCGAAGAAGGGTGCCGACCCCACGGGGATCCCTGGCTCTCCGACTGTGCCGGACCCCGGCGGTACCGCGCCAGCTTCAGTGGTGAATCTCAATACCGCAACGCCGGTCGAGCTTGAGACCCTGCCCGGCATCGGTCCGGTCCTGGCCGCAGCGATCGTCGACTGGCGTACGCAGAACGGCGGTTTCACGTCAGTCGACCAACTGGAGCAGGTGTCGGGTATCGGTCCCGCTACCTTCGCCGACATCGCGCCGCTCGTCCGTCTGTAGTGCTCCAGCGTCCGCTTGACGCCCGACTGGCGATTCCAGTTCTTGCCCTATGGATGGGTTCGTGGGTGGGTCCGCTGGTTGTTCCGTCAACGGCCCTCATCGTCGCCTTGGCGCTGGGTTGCGTCGTTCTCTTCGCCCGTCGACGCCTGGCACCTGAGGTGGTCGTCGCCTTGCTACTGGTAGCCGTGGGCCTCGCGTCCATGGCGCTCCGCGTTGCCCAGCGTGATGCGGGGCTTCTTCCGATATGGGCAGACGAAGGCCGGAACGTCGGCATCACTGGCGTCGTGGTGACAGACCCGGAGTTCACAGAGCGCCAGACATTCGGGGGTGCAGGAGACACGCAGGTGCGCGTCACAGTCAGGGCCGAGTACGTGGTCTCTGGACGAGAAGCAATCGATGCGCGGGTGGCAGTCTTGGCTGTCGGCGATGGTGCTGGTTGGCAGGACGCCAGGTGGGGCGACACCGTGTCATTCACTGGGTCGCTTCGACCAGGCGACCGGACGCGTCCGGTCGCGGCCGTGGTGTTTGTCGCCACTGCCCCACAGATTGAGCGGCTGGCACCGGCCCCTCTGCAAAAGGCCGAGGCGATGCGCGGCGGTCTTCGCGACGCCGTCAACGGCACCGCCAAGGACGCCCAGAGCCTGCTCCCGGCGTTGGTGGTGGGTGACACCAGTGCCATGACCCCGCTGCTCACGGCCGACCTTCGCGACAGCGGCCTTGCGCACTTGACCGCGGTGTCAGGAGCAAATGTGGCGATCGTGGTGGGGGCGGTGTTGCTCGCCGCCCGGTGGGCGGGGGCACGTAGCTACTGGCTGGTCGCCCTCGGGCTGGTGGCCGTCGTCTGGTTCGTGCTGCTGGCGCGTCCCCAGCCAAGCGTGCTGCGTGCTGCGGTTATGGGCTCGGTCGCGCTCGTTGCCGTGGGCGTCGCGGGTCGACCCCAGGCCGTGCGCACCTTGTTGGCGAGCGTCACCGTTCTGCTCCTGGTGGATCCGTGGCTTTCGCGTTCTTGGGGCTTCGCCCTGTCGGTCGCGGCTACCGGGGGGCTGGTGGTTTTGGCCAGGAGGTGGAGCGAGCGGCTCCCCAGCCGGTGGCCGGTTGGCGTCCGGCAGGCGGTCGCGGTCGCTTGCGCCGCCCAAGTGGCGACGCTGCCCTTGGTGGTGGCGCTGTCAGGGCAAGTTGCCGTCCTGTCGGTCGTGGCCAATCTGCTGGCGGCGCCGGCGGTTGCACCGGCCACCGTGTTCGGGGCAGCGGCGGCTGCCGTCTCCCCAATCTGGCCACAGCTGGCTCACCTGCTGGCCTGGTGCGGCCAGTGGCCGGCGTGGTGGATCGCCGCAGTCGCGCAGCGGGCGGCGTCGGCACCTCTCGCGACGTTGCCGTGGCCAAGCGGGTGGGCGGGAGCGTTCCTCTCTGCGAGCTGCCTGGGCGCGGTCGTGGGTCTGTGGTGGTGGGGATCGCGGCGCGCCTGGTGGAGGCGCCGCCGGGTAGTCGCCCTGGGAGTGCTCGGGGTCCTTTTGCTGGCTGCCGTTCTCGTTGGCCCGGGACGCTGGCCGCCATCTGGGTGGGTGATGGTGGCCTGCGACGTCGGGCAGGGTGATGCGCTGGTGGTCAACGTGGGCGACCACGCCGGTCTGGTCGTCGACGCAGGTCCCGACCCGGCCCTGGTCGATCGCTGCCTGGACCAGCTCGGCATCACGCAGGTACCACTTTTGGTCTTGACGCACTTTCACGCCGACCACGTGGGTGGATTGGCGGGCGTGCTCGACGACCGCTCGGTGGAGTCCGTGCTCGTCAGCCCGCTCCGGGACCCTCCGGAGCAGGTCGACCAGGTGGCTCGGCAGCTTGACGGGATTACTGTCGCTGATGCGACGGTCGGGCAGACCGGGCGATGGGGGGACGCCTCGTGGCAGGTCCTTTGGCCGGCCGACCTCGTGGATGGTGAGGGCTCGGCGGCCAACAATGC
>JBDTTS010000226.1:0-4417 GCA_039930525.1 Actinomycetes bacterium
TGATTCTCGACGAACCCACCAGCGCCGTCGACGCGCACACCGAAGCACGAATCGGTCTCTCACTGCGCGAAGCGCGTCTGGGGCGCACCACCGTCGTGTTCACGACCAGTCCGCTGCTGCTCGAACACGTCGACGCCGTCTCCTTTCTGAAGGACGGAAAAATTCGAGCGACCGGGAACCACCGACAGCTGCTGCGCGAGAACGCCGACTACCGCTTCACAGTGACCCGAGGCGAGGACGCATGAAGCCCCCCGAGTCGCTGGAGTTCACCGAGAAGAGCATCGAAGGAAAGCTGCCGGTGTCGTCGCCAAGGTCGGTTCGCCTCTACGTCATCGCCCTTCTCAAGCGTCACCGCTCGCTTTTCCTCGCTTTGGTAGCGCTCAACGCAGTCGCCGCGGCCGCGTCCATCGTCGGCCCGCAGATCCTGGGGGGCCTCGTCGAGCAGATCGACAAGGGCACCGCCGATCTCTCGTACGCCAACAAGGCAGCGTTGATTTTTCTCGCTGCCCTCATCGTCCAAACGATCTTCACCCGCTGGGCGCGGATCCGGGGCGCCATCCTTGGCGAGTCGGTCCTGGCCGACCTTCGCGAGGACTTCCTCACCCGAGTCGTCGCCCTTCCCCCCGGCGTGGTCGAGCGCGCCGGCACCGGAGACCTGGTGACACGCACCACCACTGACGTCGATCGACTCTCGTGGGCTGTGCGCCTGGCCGTCCCTGAGATCGCGATCGGACTTGTCACCGCAACGCTGGTCTTCGCCGCACTGGTATTCACCTCGCCGCTGCTCGCCCTGTCATGGTTGTTCGCGGTGCCCGTCATCGCTCTTGCCACTCGCTGGTACTTCAAGCGAGCGCCGTACGGCTACCGCCACGAAATGTCGAGCTACGCCGCCGTCAACGCCGGTATCGCCGAAACCGTGGACGCCGGCCGCACCGTCGAGGCGTACCGCCTCGGGTCGGCACGAGTCGCTCGCACCGACAATGCCATCAAGCGCTGGATCAGCTGGGAGCGCTACACGCTCTACCTGCGCAACGTCTTCTTCCCGTCTATCGAGATCTCGTATGCCCTGCCCCTAGCGGCGGTGCTCGCCATGGGCGGTTGGCTCTATGTCAATGACCAGGTGAGCCTGGCGCAGGTGACGGCCGCGGTCCTCTACACGCAGATGCTCATCGAGCCGGTTGACATCATCTTGATGTGGTACGACGAGCTGCAGGTGGGTCAGGCCTCGCTCGCCCGCCTGATCGGTGTCCACGACGTCCCCGACCCAGAGACCGACGACTCTCGCGAGCCCCAAGGCGCCGACCTACATGCGCACGACGTGCGCTACGGCTACCGCGAAGACCGAGATGTGCTGCATGGCGTCACCATGGACATCGAGCCCGGTGACCGAGTGGCGATCGTTGGTCCATCAGGGGCCGGCAAGTCAACGCTCGGCCGCCTGCTGGCCGGCCTTCATGCTCCCCGCACCGGAACCGTAGAGATGGGCGATGTCGCGCTGGCGTCACTGCCCACCGAGACCGTGCGCCGACACGTCTCGCTCGTCACTCAAGAACACCACGTCTTCATCGGCACGCTGCGCGACAACTTGGTATTGGCGCGGCCCGGAGCCTCTGACACCTCGCTGTGGGAGGCCCTCGATGCAGTCGACGCCACCGAGTGGGCCAACGCCCTGCCCACTGGTCTCGACACCGAAGTCGGCACTGGCCGGGTCAAGCTGACGCCAGCTCAGGCCCAGCAGCTGGCGTTGGCGCGGCTCGTACTCGCCGATCCCCACACCCTCGTACTCGACGAGGCGACGTCACTGCTCGACCCGCGGGCTGCGCGCCATCTCGAGCAGTCACTTGCTGCCGTCCTCGACGGTCGTACGGTGATCGCGATCG
Source organism: Actinomycetes bacterium (assembly GCA_039930525.1). Classification (GTDB taxonomy): domain Bacteria; phylum Actinomycetota; class Actinomycetes; order JAHEKZ01; family JAHEKZ01; genus JAHEKZ01. Next base: position 1,881 of record JBDTTS010000226.1, read on the forward strand.
CCCACCGCCTGATGACCGCGCACGACGCGAAGCGAGTGGTCGTTGTCGAAGAAGGACTCATCACCGAATCAGGTACACACGAAGAACTCGTCAGCGCCGACGGTGCATATGCCGCGCTGTGGCGCTCCTGGCGCGACGAAGACTGAGAAAACGCAACACCGTGTGAGTTTGCGGCGGTCATAGCCCCCGCGAGCTCACACGGTGTTGGGGGTTACGGCAGCACCGTGACCGATACCCGCTGAAACTCCTTGAGGTCGGAGTAGCCCGTCGTCGCCATCGCGCGACGAAGTGCGCCAAAGAGATTCATCGAACCGTCGGGCATTCGCGAAGGACCGACCAGGACTTCTTCAAGTGTTCCCACCACCCCGACGCGCACACGTTCACCGCGCGGAAGCTGGTGATGGTGAGCTTCGGTACCCCAGTGCCACCCGGAACCGGGGGCGTCGGATGCTCGTGCCAAGGGCGAGCCCATCATGACGGCGTCAGCCCCGCACGCGATCGCCTTGGCGATGTCACCGCTCTTTCCGACGCCGCCGTCAGCGATCACGTGCACATAACGGCCACCTGACTCGTCCATGTAGTCGCGGCGCGCAGCCGCGACATCGGCAACAGCTGTGGCCATGGGCACTGCAACACCAAGGACGTCCCAGGTGGTGTGCGCCGCACCGCCACCGAAACCCACCAGCACACCGGCGGCACCGGTGCGCATCAGGTGCAGTGCGGCCGTATAGGTGGCGACGCCGCCAACAACCACTGGAACATCGAGCTCATAGATGAACTGCTTCAGGTTCAGCGGCTCGGATTGACTGGATACGTGCTCGGCAGACACGGTCGTGCCCCGAATGACGAAGAGATCGACGCCCGCGTCAACGACGGTTCTCCAGAATTGCTTGGTGCGCTGCGGCGAGAGCGCAGCTGCCACAACAACACCGGCGGCGCGCACCTCAGCGATTCGCTGAACAATCAGATCTTCGCGGATCGGCTCGGCATAGAGCTGCTGCATACGCGGTGTCACCTGCTCGTCGTCGAGCCCAGCAATCTCAGCCAGCAGCGGCTCTGGATCTTCGTACCGAGTCCACAACCCTTCGAGGTTGAGCACACCCAACCCACCAAGCTTGCCGATGATGATCGCTGTTGCCGGCGAGACCACCGAATCCATCGGCGCCGCCATCAGCGGCAGCTCAAACCGGTAGGCATCGATCTGCCAGGCGATCGAGATCTCTTGCGGGTCTCTGGTGCGCCGATGCGGGACGATGGCGATATCGTCAAATCGCCACGCGGAACGGCCGCGCTTACCGCGTCCGATTTCCAACTCAGTCATTGGCGTCCTGTCGTGGTGCGGTTGTCGGAACGGCGGTCAACGCGTGGTGTAGTTGGGTGCTTCGACGGTCATCTCGACGTCGTGCGGGTGACTCTCTTTCAGAGAGGCAGAGGTGATCCGCACAAATCGACCCTTCTGCTGCAACTCAGGGACGGTCGCCGCCCCGACGTAGAACATTGACTGGCTGAGTCCACCGATGAGTTGGTGAGCCACCGCTGCCAGAGGGCCTCGGTAGGCAACCTGGCCCTCGATGCCCTCAGGCACGATCTTGTCGTCACTTCCGACCTCTGCCTGGAAGTACCGATCCTTGGAGTAGGACTTCTTTCCGCGGCTCGTCATGGCGCCCAGCGATCCCATGCCGCGATACGACTTGTATTGCTTGCCGTTGACGAACACGAGTTCTCCGGGCGACTCCTCACAGCCAGCCAGCAGTGACCCGATCATGACCGTGTCTGCGCCGGCCACGATCGCTTTGGCGATGTCTCCGGAGTGCTGGAGGCCACCATCAGCGATGACGGGAACCCCAGACGCACGACACGCCAGCGCGGCCTCGTACACGGCAGTAACTTGGGGGACGCCGACGCCGGTGACGATGCGCGTGGTACAGATCGATCCAGGCCCAACGCCCACCTTGACAGCGTCGGCACCTGCGTCAACGAACGCCTGAGCGCCTTCACGCGTGGCGACGTTGCCGCCGATCACCTGCACGTGTCGAGTGGCTGGATCGCTCTTGAGTCGCTGCACCATCTCGAGAAGGATCCGGACGTGCCCATGTGCGGTGTCGGCGACCAACACGTCGACGCCAGCCTCGACGAGCGTCGTAGCACGCTCCCAGGCATCGCCGAAGTAGCCAATCGCGGCGCCCACCATCAAACGACCGTGGGAGTCCTTGGAGGCATGGGGGAACTGTTCAGACTTGACGAAATCCTTGACCGTGATGAGTCCACCGAGGCGCCCTGTCTCGTCGACGAGTGGCAGCCGTTCTCTCTTGTGCAGCCGCAACAGCGTGGTCGCCTCGTCGCGTGAGATCCCGATCGGCCCGGTCACGAGCGGGCTCGGCGTCATGACCTCGTCGACCTTCGTGGTCGACCACTCTGCCACCGGAACAAAGCGGAGGTCACGGTTGGTGATGATTCCCAGCAACGTTTGGTCAGCGTCGACCACCGGCAGACCGGAAACGCGGTACTGACCGCAGACCCGGTCGAGATCCTCAAGC
>JBDTTS010000227.1:0-4385 GCA_039930525.1 Actinomycetes bacterium
TGCAGGGATGCCGAAGTGCACTCATATGCACCCGGATCTGGTGGGTGCGGCCGGTCTCCAGATGCACGATGAGCAGGCTGGCGGCTCTGAAGGCCTCCAGTGTCTCGTAGTGGGTGATGCTGTCTTTGCCGGCAGCCGTGACCGCCCAGCGCCAGTCATCTTTGGGGTGACGCCCGATGGGGGCGTCCACCGTTCCCTTGCTTGGATCGGGGTGCCCCTGGACGATCGCGTGGTAGACCTTGTCGACCGTGCGCTCCTTGAACGCCGCCTTCAACGAGCTGTAGGCGCGGTCAGATTTCGCAACGACCATCACACCACTCGTGCCCACATCCAGCCGGTGCACGATGCCTTGCCGTTCGGCGGCGCCACTTGTGGCGATGCGATAGCCGGCGGCTGCCAGTCCGCCGACAACGGTTGGGCCCGTCCAACCCGGGCTGGGATGGGCCGCGACTCCTACCGGCTTGTCGACCACCACGATGTCGTCATCATCGTGAAGCACGAGCAGACCGGGCACCGGCTCAGTGTCGACCGGCACCGGGCCTGCAGCGTCGGGGAGCTCGATCTCCAATGTCGCCCCCGCATGCACGCGCTCACTCTTCAGTGGCTGCACACCGTCGACCAGTACAGCGCCGGCACCAATCAGATCTGCTGCCTTCGTGCGTGAGAGGCCGAACAGTCGAGCAAGCGCGGCGTCTACGCGCTCGCCCTCCAGACCCTCTGGGACGTCGAGACTTCGGTGTTCAGGCACCCGGTGAGGCTAGCCCTTCGGCGTCGGACGCGATCCGTCGAGACCGATACCGCGAAACGACAGCCACACCATGAGGATGGCCGAACAGAAGATGGCGCTGTCTGCGATGTTGAAGACGGGCCAGTTCGGCACTGCAATCCAGTCGACGACGTGACCACGAAATGGCCCAGGAGAACGGAAGAGGCGATCTCCCAGGTTGCCTAGGGCGCCACCCAAAATTCCGCCGAGCGCAACGGCCCACGCGATCGATCCCAGCCGTGAGGCCATTCGCACGATCACCACGGCCACCGTGATCGCGATGACCGTCAACACCACTGTCAAACTTCCGCCCATGCTGAATGCGGCGCCCGGGTTCAGTGTGTACGTGATCGTCAGCCAGTCGCCCAACACCTCGATCGGCGCCCGGCCTGGCATGACCTGCTGAACCCACCACTTCGTGCCCTGATCGAGCACCAGCACACCAGCGGCCACCCCAAGAGTGATCCACAGCGGACGCGGAGCTGATCTGACGCCGGGATCGGAGCTCAGCGCCGCTCCTCGCGCTGCTTGCAGTCGACGCAGAGAGTTGCCCGAGGAAAGGCCTCGAGGCGCATCTTGCCAATCGGTAGCCCGCAACTCTCGCAGGTGCCGTATGACCCGTCCGAGATCCGCTTCAACGCGTGCTCGACCTGCTCGAGCAGGTCACGGGAGTTGTTTGCCACCGACATCTCGTGCTCACGTTCGAACGTCTTGCTGCCTGCGTCAGCCTGGTCGTCGCCCGAACCGTCACCAGAGTCGCGCAGCAGTTCGTTGAGGTCTTCGACGGCAGCGGCGATCTCGGCCTTCAACCGCGTGCGTTCGGCCCGCAGAACGCCCCGCATCTCAAGCCGCTCTGCTGGCGTCAACGGCTTGCGTCCACGTGCTGACCGTTTGGGGGCGACCGCCGCCTTCTTGAGGGGGACAACCGGCTTTGGGGGTGCCGCTTTCGTCGGGGCGGCCGGATCAGGGGAAGGGACCACCGAGGAGGCCTTGGGCGGCGTCTGCTCAGCACCAGCCTTGGTGGCGGGCTTCTTGCTGGTCGCCTTGGGTGATGTCTTACTAGGTGCCGCCTTCTTCGCGGTCGCCTTCTTGACCGTGGCCTTCTTGACCGTGGCCTTCTTGACCGGGGCCTTCTTCGCAGTCGCCTTCTTGACCGTGGCCGTCTTGACCGGGGCCTTCTTCGCAGTCGCCTTCTTGACCGGAGACTTCCTCGCGACGGTCTTCTTCGCAGTCGCCTTCTTGACCGTGGCCTTCTTCGCAGTCGCCTTCTTGACCGGCGCCTTCTTCGCTGAGGTCTTCTTTGCTGTTGACTTCTTCCCCGTCGTCGTCTTCTTCTTCGCGACAGTCTTCTTCGTCGGAGCCTTGGTGGAAGCGGTCCTCTTCACCGGAGCCTTCTTCGTCTTCGTCGGGGCGGTCTTCTTGGGAGCGGTCTTCTTGGGAGCGGTCTTCTTGGCTGCGGCTTTCTTGATGGCAGAACTGCCCGCGGTGGCCTTCTTCGCGGTCGATTTCTTCGCTGATCTAGAGCGCGCGGGAACGGCCCGAGACCGGGTCGTTCGCCCACTTGATGTGCGTTGCGCCATGCGGACCTCCCAGAGACCGACTGCGCGAGGAGTCCGCGAGAGGATATGCGCTTGAAGCCCGCCCCACCAAACCGCCACGCCGACTGACCTGCCGACGGCTCCCCTGAGAGCCCGAAGGACTCAACCTGTCAAGGCTTTCACGCCCTCGGGCCAGCGTCGACGGACAGGCTCAGTAGACTCCCCGTGACTGCACGGCGTCGACGGGACGAGTACCCACGTCCAACAGGCCGAAAGCGACCCGGGGATGGTGTGAGCCCGGGGCCTGAGCGTGGGGAACATCACCTTGAGCTGCCGGAAGAGCGGTGAGCCACCCCGGCTGATCGGTAGACCCGGCTGCAGCGACCTCGAGTGGGTGAGCGCCTCGGCGCCCACCAAAGAGGGTGGTACCGCGGGGCTCGAAAGCGCAGCCTCGTCCCTCTGATCGGACGCCACAGCCCGACGGAGGCCAGATGTACCGCGATGTCCAACCGCAGGTCGACCTGCCCGCACTCGAGCACGATGTGCTCGCCCTGTGGCGCGACCAGAACACCTTCCACCGCAGCATGGAGCAGCGATCTGACGCCCCCATGTGGGTCTTCTACGAGGGTCCACCCACGGCCAACGGCACGCCAGGAACCCACCACATCGAAGCCCGCGTGTTCAAGGACGTCTTTCCCCGCTACCGGACGATGAAGGGTTACCAGGTCCCCCGCAAAGCTGGTTGGGACTGCCACGGACTTCCCGTCGAGATCGCGGTCGAGAAAGAGCTGGGATTCACCAGCAAGCAGGACATTGAGAACTACGGAGTGGCCGAGTTCAACGCCAAGTGCCGCGAGTCCGTGCTGCGCCATGTCGGCGAGTTCGAGGAGATGACCGAGCGCATGGGCTACTGGGTCGATACCGACCAGGCCTATTGGACGATGGATCCGGAGTACGTTGACAGCCTGTGGTGGGCGCTGCAGCAGGTGTACCGCAAGGGACTGCTCGTTCAAGATCATCGCGTAGCCCCGTACTGCCCACGTTGCGGAACTGGGCTGTCCGACCATGAGCTGGCACAGGGCTACGAGACCGTGGTCGATCCATCGGTCTTCGTGCGCTTCCCGATCACCAGTGGCCCTCTTGCCGAGCAAGGTGCCGAGCTGCTGGTGTGGACCACCACACCGTGGACCCTGGTCTCCAACACCGCCGTCGCCGTTCATCCAGCGGTCGACTATGTCCTCGCCAGCACTCCAGGCGACGACCTCCTCGTCGTCGCCGAACCTCTGGTGTCATCGGCCCTCGACGGAGACGTCACCATCGTTGGGCGCGTGACCGGCACCGAACTGGTGGGCACGTCGTACCGGGCCCCGTTCGCGCTGATCGACATACCCGATGAAGGGCCCCTGCATACCGTTCTGCCGGCTGAGTTCGTCACCGTCACCGACGGCACCGGTCTGGTGCACCTGGCCCCTGCTTTCGGCCCCGACGACTTGGCGATTGGACGCGAGCACGGCTTGCCCGTGGTCAACCCGATTGAGGCCAACGGCACGTTCGGAGCAGGCATCGACCTAGTCGGCGGGGTGTTCTTCAAGAAGGCCGATACTCAGCTGGTCGCCGACCTCGAGGCCCGTGGCCTGCTGTACCGCCATCTGCCTTACGAGCACACCTACCCGCACTGCTGGCGCTGCCACACCCCGCTGATGTACTACGCACAGCCGTCCTGGTACATCCGTACGACGGCGATCAAAGACCAGCTGATCGCACAGAACGACGCCACCGACTGGTTCCCTGAGTCGATCAAGCACGGGCGCTACGGCGACTGGCTCGAGAACAACGTCGACTGGGCACTCTCACGCAACCGGTACTGGGGAACGCCACTCCCCGTCTGGCGCTGTCCAAGTGACCATCTCACGGTGATCGGCTCGCGGGCTGAGCTCGCCCAGCGTGCCGGACAGCCACTGGAGGCCATGGACCCCCACCGTCCCTACGTCGATGATGTCGTCATCTCATGCGACGAATGCGATGGCGCCGCGCGTCGAGTGCCCGAGGTCATCGACGTCTGGTTCGACTCCGGATGTATG
>JBDTTS010000228.1:0-4383 GCA_039930525.1 Actinomycetes bacterium
GCCCACTGGTGACGTCGAAGTGATGACCACCGAGATCGAGATCCTCAGTACGAGCGACCCGCTGCCCTTTCCGATCGACGAGCACCTGTCGGTCGGTGAAGACGCGCGCCTGAGGCACCGCTATCTCGATCTTCGACGCGAGGGGCCAGGGCACGCATTGCGGCTGCGCAGCCGGGTCAACCGAGTCGCCCGTGAGGTGCTTTACGACGCCGATTTTGTCGAGATCGAGACCCCTACCTTGACTCGATCGACGCCTGAAGGTGCTCGCGACTTTCTGGTCCCCGCACGCTTGCAGCCAGGCAACTGGTATGCGCTGCCGCAGAGCCCACAGCTGTTCAAGCAACTTCTCATGGTGGCCGGCATGGAGCGGTACTTTCAGATCGCCCGCTGCTACCGCGACGAAGACTTCCGGGCCGACCGCCAGCCCGAGTTCACCCAGCTCGACATCGAAATGAGCTTCGTCGACCAAGATGACGTCATTGCGATTGGTGAGTCCGTCATCAGCGCAGTGTGGCGCGAGATCGATCACGAGGTCTCGCTCCCCATCCCGCGGATGGCCTTCAGTGACGCGATGGCTCGCTTCGGCTCTGACAAACCCGACCTTCGATTCGGCCAAGAGCTTGTCGAGTGCACCGACTTCTTTGCCGACACGTCCTTTCGGGTCTTCCAGGCTCCTTACGTCGGGGCTGTCGTCATGCCGGCAGGTGCCGACCAGACGCGCAAGCAGCTCGATGCCTGGCAGGACTGGGCGAGGGCGCGGGGTGCGAGGGGCCTCGCCTATGTGTTGGTCGGCGCCGATGGCGAGCTCGGTGGCCCGGTCGCCAAGAACCTCAGCGATGCCGAGCGTGCAGGAATCAGTACCAAGGTGGGCGCGTCGGCCGGCGACTGCATCTTCTTCGCCGCGGGTGAAGCACGGGCAGCTCGTGCCCTTCTCGGCGCCGCTCGGCTCGAGATCGGCAGGCGCTGCGACTTGATCGACGTCACGTCGTGGTCGTTCGTCTGGGTCGTCGATGCGCCAGTGTTCGAGGCGACGTCGACGGCGAAAGACAGCGGAGACGTCGCGGTGGGAGCCGGTGCGTGGACCGCAGTGCACCACGCCTTCACGTCGCCGAAGCCTGAGTGGATCGACCGCTTCGAGGGCGATCCGGCCGCAGCATTGTCCGACGCGTACGACCTCGTCTGCAACGGCAACGAGATCGGCGGAGGGTCCATCCGTATTCATCGCCGCGACGTCCAGCAACAGATCTTCGCGATGATGGGCCTTAGCGCTGATGAGCAGCAGGAGAAGTTCGGATTCTTGCTCGACTCGTTCGCCTATGGCGCACCTCCTCATGGCGGCATCGCCTTCGGATGGGACCGCGTCTGCGCCCTCTTGGCGGGGAGCGACTCGATCCGCGACGTCATCGCCTTCCCGAAGACCGCCTCCGGCGGCGACCCGCTGACAGGCGCGCCATCACCGATCACCTCTGCACAACGTGCAGAAGCCGGCGTCGACGCCACGCCAGAGTCGGCTGACGACGACGAAGCAGCTGAGGAGCAGACCGGGGCGTGACTGACCTCTTCGAGTCTGCTGCCGAGGACCGCGGAGGCGGCCCACTGGCTGCTCGGATGCGGCCGCAGAGCATTGACGAGCTGGTGGGGCAAGAACACCTGTTGGCTGAGCGGTCACCCTTGCGGAGGCTCGTCGAAGGTGACACTCGCGTGGTCTCGCTGATCTTGTTCGGCCCACCCGGAACGGGCAAGACGACGATCGCGCACCTGGTCAGCCGGGCTACCGGACGCCGGTTCGCCGAGCTGTCGGCGGTCACCGCCGGCGTCAAGGACGTACGACGGATCATCGACGAGGCGCGGCGACGTTTGGGCACCGGAGAGCCTGAGACTGTGCTGTTCGTTGACGAGGTTCACCGCTTCAGTAAGACGCAACAGGATGCGCTGCTACCGGCCGTCGAGAACGGGTGGGTGGTACTGATTGCTGCCACCACCGAGAACCCACACTTTGCGCTGGTTTCGCCGCTGCTGTCGCGCTCGCTGCTGGTCACCTTGCAGCCCCTCGGCGACGATGCACTCGAGACGCTGGTCCGACGAGCCGTCGACGACGACCGCGGACTCGCTGGGGCCGTTGGTGTGTCTGATGAGGCTGTCGACGCGATCGTCCGGTTGGCCGCCGGCGACGCACGCAAGGCGCTGACCGTTCTGGACGCGGCTGCGGGCACGGCCGAGCCGGCTGATGCCAGCAGCGTCCCGATCGTCTCGGTCGACGATGTGGCGCGCGCCGTCGACCAGGCGGCGGTGCGCTACGACCGCGCTGGCGACCAGCACTACGACGTCACCAGCGCCTTGATCAAGAGCATTCGAGGCAGCGATGTCGATGCTTCGCTGCACTACCTCGCGCGCATGATCGAAGCCGGTGAAGACCCTCGGTTCATCGCCAGACGTCTGGTGATCCATGCCAGCGAAGACGTGGGCATGGCCGACCCGTCCGCGCTGCAGACAGCAGTCGCGGCGCTTCAAGCGTCGGCCTTCGTCGGGCTCCCAGAAGCCAGGATTCCGCTTGCTCAGGCCGTGATTCACCTCGCGACGGCACCGAAGTCGAACGCCGTGGTGGTGGCGATTGATGAGGCGCTCGCTGATCTGCGCGCTGGACGGATCGGTGCCGTGCCGGCCGCACTGCGCGATGCCCACTACGCAGGGGCCAAAGACCTTGGCGTTGGTGGCTATCGGTACCCACACGACGATCCCCGCGGGATCGTGCCCCAGCAGTATGCCCCTGACGACGTCGCCGGACGCCGCTACTACCGGCCAACGACGCACGGTTACGAGCAGACCGTCACGGCGCGCATCGAACGAATCCGTTCGATCCTCGATGGCGACATGACCTCGGGCCGAGATAACGAGTAGCAGTCACCGGCCCGGCCTTCGGTAGGCTGACGGCTCGATCACCAGCCCTTGTCAAGGAGTCGCTTTGGAGTCCGCCGAGATCCGCAGCAGGTTCTTGCGCTTCTTCGAGACTCGCGGGCACACCGTCGTACCGTCGGCACCCCTACCGCTGGCCGATCCCACCCTGCTGTTGGTCAATGCCGGGATGGTGCCGTTCAAGCCGTTCTTCCTGGGTGAGCAGACGCCGCCCTATCCGCGGGCCACGAGCGTGCAGAAGTGTGTACGCACCCTCGACATCGACGAGGTGGGCAAGACCACGCGGCATGGGTCGTTCTTTCAGATGGCTGGAAACTTCTCGTTCGGCGACTACTTCAAGGAAGGCGCGATTCCGCTCGCGTGGGAGCTGCTGACCAACTCGACGGGTGACGGTGGGTTCGGCTTCGACGAGAGCCGGCTGTGGGTCACCGTCTACGACGATGACGACGAAGCTGCCGAGATCTGGCATCGCGATGTTGGTATCCCGGTCGACCGGATTCAGCGTCGTGGCCTCAACGACAACTACTGGCACATGGGTGTCCCTGGCCCTGGCGGCCCGTGCTCTGAGATCTACTTCGACCGCGGCCCCGACTACGGCCGCGATGGCGGCCCGATCGCCGACGAAGAACGGTTCCTCGAGGTCTGGAACCTGGTCTTCATGCAGTCCGAGCTCAGTGCAGTTCGGCGCAAGGACGACTTCGACATCATGGGCGACCTTCCGGCCAAAAACATCGACACCGGCCTAGGTCTCGAACGCATGGCGGCCTTGCTGCAGGGTGTCGAGAACATCTACGAGATCGACACCATGCGCACGGTCATAGATCGTGCCAGCGAACTGACCGGCCGTCGCTACGGTGCCGATCCGACCGACGATGTGCGTTTCCGGGTGATCGCCGACCACACCCGTACCGCCTTGATGCTGATCGGCGACCAGGTCGTTCCGGGTAACGAAGGGCGCGGCTACGTGCTGCGTCGGATCATGCGTCGAGTGATTCGCAGCATGCGACTGCTGGGGTCAGCTGATCCCACCATTCGTGAACTCACTGCGTCAGCGATCGAGGCGATGGGACCGCAGTACCCAGAGCTCGAGATCGAACGGGGACGGATCTTCACAGTGGCCGAGGCCGAAGAGGCAGCGTTTGCGCACACGCTGCGCACTGGCACGCAGATCTTCGACCTCGCTGCCGCTGACATCAAGGCGGCCGGCGCCACGAGCGTCGGCGGCGACACGGCCTTCCGGCTGCACGACACCTACGGCTTTCCGATCGATCTCACTCTGGAGATGGCCTCTGAGCAGGGTCTCGCCGTCGACGAAGACGGCTTCCGCCGTCTGATGGGTGAACAACGCGACCGCGCAAAGGCTGACGCGCGCGCGAAGAAGACCGGTCACGTCGACGGTGCTTCGTACCGGTCGTTAGCCGATGTCGCCGGTCGCTCAGAGTTCACCGGCTACACCGAGCTGGCCAGCGA
>JBDTTS010000229.1:0-4348 GCA_039930525.1 Actinomycetes bacterium
CAGCTGCCTTGGTCCGTCGGTGGTCCGCAACCATGCACCGGCCCCGCGGGAGGCCCACCACCGGCGGCCAATCGCTGGGGCGCTGACAACGCCGACGCTGACGTGGCTGGTCGCCGTGGCAGGCAACTCTGTGGCGAGGGCTATCAAGGTCGCCCAGACCGGCACCCCCCGCACGTAGTTTTTCGTGCCGTCTATCGGATCGACAATCCAATGCCGGGATGCCGTACCCGAGACCCCGAACTCCTCGCCGATAACCGCGTCACCTGGGCGCTCGATGGCGATCAGTTCGCGGAGCACTTCCTCAGCAGCCCGGTCTGCATCGCTGACGGGGGTGAGATCTGGCTTGGTGTCGACGCGCAGATCAAGAGCGCCGAAGCGCTCCATGGTCACAGCGTCGGCGGCGTCGGCAAGCTGCAGGGCGAAGGAGAGGTCGTCGGTCACGGCGAGCAGAGTATCGACTGGGTTTCCCCTCGCCGCGGGCCTCCGCGGGACTACTCTGCGCGAGGGTGGGAAGGAGATCACGTGCCAGAGACGGTCTTCGGCCTGCCGGTGCATCCGTTGGTGGTGCACGGGGCGATAGTGCTCGTCCCCGTTTCGGCGCTCCTCGCCGTCGTCATCGCCGTGAGTCAAGACCGTCGGATGCGGTGGGGTGCCTTGACCTGGCTCTTGGCCACTGCGGCCTTGGCCGCCGCCATCGCCGGCAAGTTTTCAGGCGAGGACCTCGAGTCATCCCTCTTCCCGAAGGTGACTCCTTTGACGACCGCTCAGCATGCCGACTACGGAGCATCGTCGCTCTGGTTCGGACTCGCCCTGTGGCTCGCGGTCTCAGCGGTGCTACTCCTCGACCTCGACCGCCGCCGCAGAGACGGCTTCGGCAATCCTCTGCTGCCGACGTTCGTGGCGCTCTTGACGATCGTGGCCGCCATGGCAGCCACTGGTCAGGTGCTGCTGACCGCTTGGACAGGGGTGGTCGCCCGATGGGGATGAGCGTTGTTGCTTGCTTGGCCGCGTCTTCCCTGGGTCAATGGGTCCATGCCTGAGACGCTGGGGGGAATCCCTCTTCATCCATTGGTTGTCCACGCGGTGGTCGTCCTGATCCCACTCGCGGCTCTGGGACTGCTCATCATCGCCATTGTGCCGAAGTGGCGCACGCGATTCGGTTCCCTCGTGGTCGCGGCTGCGGTGATTGCCACGGCTTTCGTCCCGGTCGCGACTCAAACGGGCGAACAGCTTGAAGACAGCCTTCCCTCCTCTGATCTGATCGACGAACATGCCGAACTGGGGGGTGCAGTGCTCTTCGGCGCCGTTCCACTTTTGGTCATGGCCATTGCTATGTGGTGGCTTGGCCGGCGTGCCGATCGCGGCGCTGCCGTTCCACGCTGGCTGAACCTTCTCGTGACGGTCGTTGCTGTCGTGGTGGCGATTGCGGCCACGGTTCAGATCGTTCTCGTTGGCCATTCAGGGGCCGAGGCGGTCTGGGGCACCTAGTACGTAGCCGTTGCGTCGCTCCGGCTCACCAACAAGCGGCGTAGCGAGACCAACCGTGCCGGATCAGCTCCACCGCCTACAACAAACGAGTCAAGGGCGCACGCCTGCCCTTCGCCTGCCTCGTGAGTGCAGCCTCGAGGGCAGTCACGAGCGCCTTGCTCGAGGTCGGGGAAGGCCCGCAGAAAGCGCTCAAGGTCGACGTGCGCCAAACCAAACGATCGGATGCCCGGTGTGTCCACGACCCAACCACGCTTCTCGAGGGGGAAGGCCACCGCCGATGTCGACGTGTGGCGTCCACGTCCGGTGACGGCGTTGACGACTCCGATGGCCCGAAACGCCTCGGGGACCAGATCGTTCACGATCGTTGACTTGCCGACTCCTGAATGACCGAGCAAGACGGTCATTCGGCCGTCGAGCAGTTCGTGGAGTGGATCGAGGCGATCGCCTTTTTCTCGCGTGTGCAGGGCGATGTCGAGTGGGGCATAGCGGTCAACGAGTGGACGAGGGCTGGCCAGGTCAGTCTTGGTGATGACGACGATGGGGCGGAGTCCGCCGTCGAAGGCGGCGATCAACGCCCTGTCAATGAGACGCGGACGAGGTTCGGGGTCGGCAGCCGCCACGACGATGGCGAGCTGTTCAGCGTTGGCTACCACAACGCGTTCAACATCGTCGTTGTCGTCAGCCGACCGTCGAAGGACGGTGGCGCGGGGCTGCCTCCGGACGATTCGTGCCAACGCGTCGCCGCCACCTGAAAGATCGCCCACCAGGTCAACCCGGTCGCCGACCACGACACCCTTCCGACCAATCTCGCGGGCCTTCACGGCGTACACGAGGCGCTCAGGATCATCGTCCAGCACAGCAGTAAACCGGCCACGATCGACCGCAGTGACCATGGCCTCGGACGCCTCGACGTGTTCTGGGCGAAGCTTGCTGCGGGCGCGCGACTTTCCCTTGCCGGGGCGCACCCGCACGTCGTCTTCGTCGAGATGGTCGTGGCGTTGGCTCACCGGCTCAGCCTAGGGTGCGAGGCATGTGTGGACGCTATGCCTCGGCTCAAGACCCTGACGCGCTGGTCGAGGAGTTCGAGGTCGAGGAGTCGTTGGTCGACAAACCTCTGCATGCCGACTACAACGTTGCCCCCACCAAGCGCGTCTACGCAGTGATGTCGCGCCACCCCGAGGATGCCCCCGACGAGTCATCAAGCGAGCGACAGCTGCGCGTCGTGCGCTGGGGGTTGGTTCCCTCGTGGGCGAAGGATCCGTCGATCGGATCGCGCATGATCAATGCGCGATCAGAGACGGTGGCCGACAAGCCCTCCTTCCGCCGAGCCTTCGTCAAGCGGCGTTGCTTGCTTCCTGCAGACGGGTACTACGAGTGGTACACGCCAACCGGTGACAACGTGCCGCTGACTTCCCGCGGGAAACCGGTCAAGCAGCCGTTTTACATCCATCGTGCCGATGGCAAGAGATTGGCGATGGCGGGCCTCTATGAGTGGTGGCTCGACAAGGCCAAGGATCGCGACGATCCAGATGCCTGGCTCTTGACGGCGACCATCATCACCACGTCCGCTACCGACGCCGTGGGACGGATCCACGACCGCATGCCGGTGGTCGTCGGCCATGTTGACTGGCAGCAGTGGCTCGACCCCGCGGTGGCCGATCGTGCAGCCGTTGAGCAGCTCATGGCCCCGGCCCAAAGCTCGACTCTGTCTGCGTACCCCGTGTCAGTCCGGGTGAACAACGTGCGTAACAACGATCCTGAGCTGATCGAGCCGCTCCCCCTGGAGGAGTCCGTGACTGGTTCGGTGGGCGACGACGGGTTCTGGCCCCCGGCTGCTCCGTGACCGAGGTCCTCGAGGCTGTCACGGACCGAGGTGTCGGCCGATGGACATTAGCTCGGCCGTCGGGTTCACCGCGAGCGATCGTGGCGCTGGGACATGGTGCGGGAGGAGGCATTGACGCCCCGGACATGCTGGTACTCACAGCAGGCCTGGTCGCCGGTCGTGCGGTTGTTGCTCGGTTCGAGCAGCCGTGGAAGGTCGCCGGACGTCGGATCGCCGGGCCGGCAACGCACCTGGACGAGGCCTGGGTTCAAGGGGTTCATGCACTCGCGGCACTGAGTCTCAACACGTTGCCTTTGATTGTCGGGGGTCGTAGCACCGGGGCCCGAGTGGCCAGTCGCACCGGGTGCGACGTTGGAGCCTTAGGCGTGGTCGCCTTGGCCTTCCCGTTGCACCCACCCAGGCGTCCGGACCGCTCAAGGGCCGGCGAGCTCTCTCGCCTTCCGACGTTGGTGATCCAGGGCGGAAGGGACGCCTTCGGCGACGGGGCCGCTGTCAGCGCATCTGGTGCCCTCGGGCGCAACCTGACGGTGGTGGACATTGCCGGAGCAGATCACGGCCTTCGAGTCGGCCGAGCTGGGCCGATCACCCAACCGGAGGCAGACGAGATCGTGGGTCTGGCCGGTCGCCGGTGGATGCTGCAGCTGCTGGCCGGGAATCTTCGAGGATCGTCGTGACGTTCAAGCAACCATGACCGTGGCCAGCGACCTCGCGCTACCCTTGCGCGTGATGAGCGACGACGAGGCACCCACGGAGACTGCCGACCAACGAGCGGCGAGGTTCGAGCGTGACGCGCTTCCATTGCAGCAAGCCAGCGCTAATACGAGCCACAATCCTATAACCAAAAGAAGTGAAGATACGGCAGACGTCACGGTGCGCGAAGTCTATTCCTCTGCAAATTAAAAAGGCAAGGCAAGCCTGGGTAGTATTTGGTCGGACAAGCCGTGTACCACAGGGATTTCAGATTAGGACACTAGTGCGCCAAGCAAAGCTTGGTGTTTCTGACTGGGTGAAAGTCCC
>JBDTTS010000230.1:0-4326 GCA_039930525.1 Actinomycetes bacterium
CCTTGATGTTCAGGATCGCGTCGATGCCCACCGTGTGGGCGTCGGTGCCGATGCAAGCGCCGATGACGACGAGGGGACGCTGGAGCGTTCGCTTGACCGAAGCGCTGACTTCTTTGGGCGAGAGCAGCGGAAACTCGCGCTCCATGACCACGACCTTGTCGAGATCGACGAGGTGGCTGCAACGTCCATAGACGACAAAGAAGGTGAAGTGTGGGCCCATCGCCTTGGCGTGCACGACCATCGCCGGATCGAGCCCCATCTTGCCGGCCAACTGCAGAGCCGCGCCCTCAGCCCGCTTGTCGTGCTCGACGGGAAGCGTGAACGACACCTGCATGAGGCCGTCACCAGTCGCGTCGCCGTATGGCCGAATGATGTGTGAGTCGGTGCGTTTGGTCATCGTCGCGCTCCTTTGCTGTCTGCAAAGTGCTCGTCCAGCAGCTCGCTGGCCGGGTTGTAGTAGTCAGCGGAATGTTTTGCGACCCCATCGAGGCCACGGCCGGCATCGGCCGGGCGCTTCATCAAGCCGAACGTGCCATCGGCAATGGCGTTGAGCAACTGGTCGTCGACGATGGCCTCGAGCAGCTCGATCGCCTCGCCGAGCACTTGGTGGGCCCGTTGGACGATGAAGCCATCGTGCGGTGGTACGAAGTCTTCTGAAAGTCCCCTGGTGGACTCCATGACGTAGCGGACGTTCTGCAGAGACAAGTCGCGGTCGGACAGCCACGGTGTGTGAACGGCCTCGGTGAGCATTCCGACCAGCAGGATATCCTGCGCGGTCATCGAGCCCACCAGGTTGAAGAATCCGTTCAGCAGATACCCGCCGAACACGTCGCCGGTCATGTGTTTGGTAGGAGGCATCCACTTCAACGGGGCGTTCGGAAAGAGCTCGCGAGCGAGCAACGCATGGGCGAGTTCCATCCGGAACGACTCGGGTACGGATGGGTTGATCTCGAAAGCATGCCCGAGACCCAGCTGCTGGTCGGTGAGACCGGCCTCTTTGCCGAAAAACTCATTCAGCAGCTGGCTGACAGTCACCGTGTGCGCCGCCTCGACGCCGTCTGCGGTGGTCAGGTAGTTGTCTTCACCGGTGTTGATAATGATCCCAGCGCGTGCATGGACCTGACGGCTGAACCGCTGGTCGACGAAAGTGCGGATCGGATTGATGTCACGGAACAAGATGCCGTACATCGAGTCGTTAAGCATCATGTCGAGGCGTTCCAAGCCGGCGAGGGTTGCGATCTCGGGCATGCAGAGGCCGGAGGCGTAGTTGGTCAGCCGCACGTAGCGCCCAAGCTCTACTGACACCTCATCGAGGGCAGTCCGCATCAGCCGGAAGTTCTCTTGGGTGGCGTAGGTGCCGGCGTATCCCTCGCGGGTTGGGCCCTCTGGAACGAAGTCGAGAAGCGACTGGCCGGTCGAACGGATAACCGCGACGATGTCGGCGCCCTCGCGGGCCGCCGCCTGGGCCTGCGGAATGTCTTCGTATATGTCACCGGTCGCAACGATCAAGTAGATCCAAGGTTTGGGGGGATCTCCGTACTTGGCGATGAACCGGTCGCGGGCCTTTCGATTCGCGTCAATCTGACGCATGCCCGTTGCGGCAGCCTTGCGCGCTGCCGTCCGTGCCCGCGTCGCCTCACGGCCCTCCGGCTGGTGAAAGATCACTCCTCCGGCCGACGCCTTCTGTGCGAGCGCTGTCAGGTCGGCGTACTCACCTGTTGCCATCGCGTTCCACACGGGCAGGGCCACCCCGTGCTCGAGCCCGACGTCTTGGCGGACGGCATCGGCCAGGTGGTTCACCCAGGGCTCGCCCTCGGCGTCAGCGCCAGAAAGACCCGCCAGCCGAAGAACCGCACGCTCGACGCTGATGGTCGTGTGGGTCTTAGCCAGCGTGACGATCGGCTTGCCGGCCTTGCGGGCGAGGCTCCGGGCCTTGCGCACGACCACTGGGTCGAGGTCGAGCTTGCCCTTGCCGCGTCGAGTCATGGGGTGCTCCCAGCGTTGTGAGGCCTAACGGCGTCAGATGAGTAGACGGTACGACCACCGACGATCGTGCGGAGGCACACCGGGTCGGCGGCATCGGCCGACAGCGGTGGCAAGCCCGGAACCGCGGCCCGAGGATCAGTTGACCACCCTGATACTCGGTCGTCGGGAGTCTCGACAACGAGCTCGTCGCTCTGCCAGATGGCCAGATTGGCTCGCTCGCCTGGCGCGAGGGTGCCGCCGCGCCGCCCCGCGGCACGCCATCCACCACGGGTGTGAGCGGTGAAGGCAGCCCGAGCTGTGAGGCGTTGGGACGATTGGTGGTGATGAGTGGCAGCACGTAGGGCCGCCCACGGAGCCAACGGCGTCACAGGCGCATCTGAGCCGAAGGCGAAGGGAATCCCCGCCCGCTGCATGCTGGCAAGGGGGTTCAGCGTCCGAGCGCGCTCGATTCCCAGACGCTCGCGGTACATTCCCGAGTCGCCGCCCCAGAGCGCGTCGAACACGGGTTGGACACTGGCGAGGACGCCGAGACGCGCGAGCAGAGTCTGGGCGTCGTCGTCGACCATCTCGACATGTTCGAGTCGATGGTTGCCTGCCCGAATGACATCGTCGCCGATCGCCTCGGCTGCCTCGCGGAATCCGCCAACCACCAGATCCATCGCGCCGTCTCCGATGACGTGGTAGCCCGCTTGAATGCCCGCGCGGGAACAAGCAACCACGTGATCGCGAATGACCGCTGCTGTTGTATAGGAAGCCCCCTGAGTCGGAGCATCGGCATAGGGCTCGCGCAAGAAGGCTGTCCTCGATCCGATGGCTCCGTCGACGAAGTGATCTCCGGCTGCCCCTGTAGCGCCCAGCGAGACAGCCACCGCCGGGCCACCGCCCTCGCCCCAGTAACCGATCACGTCAAGCCCAGACGCGGGACCGACCGAAGCGAGCAGATCTTCGAAGTCGTCAGCGCTGGAGATTTCGGGTCCGCCGAGCTCGTGGACCATGCCGATCCCCAACGATGCAGCATGCTGAAGGCATACGTCCTGTGCGGCCCGGCGCTGCTGGGTGGTCACTGAGTCAAGAGCGATGCGCCGCACCACGTGATGCGCCTGTTGCGACAGCCAACCGTCGGATGAGTAGCCAGCCGTGGTGTTCACCTCGGGGGCCAAAGCCATCAGCGCAGACGACGCAACACACGAGTGCACGTCAACGCGCGAGAGATAGACGACGCCCCCGTATGACGCGCGGTCGAGCTCGTCTCGTCTGGGTGGGCGCGCCTCCGGCCATCGAGTCTCGTCCCACCCGTGACCGAGGACGACGCCACCGCGCACCTTTCGACTGTTTCGCTCGACGAGATCGAGCGCCTCGCCGAGAGTGGCGGCCTTCGACAGGTCGAGTCCTGAAAGATGCAAGCCGGTCGACGTGACATGGACATGAGCGTCAACAAAGGCTGGTGCCACAAAGGCGTCGTCGAGCTCGACCACTGAGTCGACGCCATCGGCGTGGACGTCGGCTGCGGCGTCCGACCCGACCCAGGCGATCTGCTCCCCATCTACGACCAGGGCGGTGGCAAACGGCTCAGCGGTGCTGTACACCCGGCCGCCCCGGTAGAGCGTGGTGGTCACCCGCGGCTCGATTCGGACTCGAGTCGGCGCGTGAACAGCTCGCGCACGCCGGAGGACCGGCGCAGCAGGTCGAACGTGTAGGCGGCGTGCCCAGGGGTGTAGCCGTTGCCGATCAGCATGGTGGTATCTGCTGCCAAGCCCTCGGCACCAAGAGCCGCAGCGGAGAACGACGTGGCCATCGAGAAGAAGATCACGGTGCCGCCCTCAGGGGACGTCGCGAGGATTGCCCCGTGTTCGCACCCAGGAACATCCACACACACCACGGTGATGTCTGCGGGTCCGTCGAGGGCCTGCTCGACCGCGGTGGCAAGGGCCACTGGGTCGCGCGCATCGGCAATCGCGACGACGTCGGCCAGCTCAACCTCGGACAGCAGTGCGGACTCTTGTTGGACCGGCACGATCCCCACGGTTCGCCGAGCGCCAGAATCTCGGGCAGCCGCGAGTGACAACGACCCGCTCTTTCCGGCCCCGCCGATGACGGCGACCGTTGGGTCGCTGCCGCGGTTGACGTACTGCTCGACCACTCTTGCCGTGAGTGCTGGCGCGCCGGCGACATCCATCACTGCCATCGCCAACGTCGATGGCAGGTCGTCGGGAACGGTTGCCGCAATCGTTCGTCCGAACAAGATGGCGTGACCTTCGCAGGGCACCTGTTCGCTGCGCCCGTCCCCCAGCCCATGACACCACGCCGGGAAGCGAGCTCGCTGGTCGGCGCGGACGCGAC
>JBDTTS010000231.1:0-4321 GCA_039930525.1 Actinomycetes bacterium
CGCAGCGGCCTTGGCGGGGCCCTTCACCGTGGCTTTGCTCGTCTTGACCGAGGCTTTGGTTGTGTGCTTGACCGCCGACGCCTTGGGGGTGTTCTTCGTCACAGTGCCGCGGGTCGGCGTTGCCCGGGCGGGCGCAACCTTCTTCGCAGCAGCTGACGCCGTTGCTGTGCGTGACTTGTCCGCTGTCTTCTTGGCAGCCGTCGTTCTGGCGGTGCTCCTCGAGGACGTGGCGGCCTTGAGCGCCGCTCCAACGTTCTTCGCTGTCATCGCCTTCTTCACTGCCATTCTCAGCCCCTCCAAGGTGGCACCGGATCGCCCGCACAAAGCAGACAGGTGGCGTGAGGATATGGCCATCTTGTCCAGGACTCAATGGAGAAACGCCGCTGCGGCTCCGGTTAGTCCCACAGAGGCTACCTCTCGCGGTCGTCAGCACGCCCCCGTTTCACGCACAACGGGGCGCCAACCTGCATGGTTGGCGCCCCGTTGTGTCCAGCGGCCTACGAGTAGACCAACTGATGTCCAACTATCCCTACTGCGTGTTCTGCTGGCCCCCGCCGCTCTGGCTGGCGTCGTTCTGGGCGCCGTCGCCGTTGCCCTGGTTGCGGCCCTCGCCGTCACCGTCGCCCTGGTTGCGGCCCTCGCCGTCACCCTCGACGGCTCCGTTGCCCACGCCGGTGTGGTCCAGCTCGAGCAGCTGGCTCTCGAGATAGGTCTTCAGCCTGGCGCGGTAGTCGCGCTCGAAGGTGCGCAGCTCGTTGATCTTCTTCTGCAACATGTCGCGTTCGCGACTCAGCTCCTGAAGCACCGTGGCCTTCTTCTGCTGAGCCTCGGCGACCATGCCGGTAGAACGCTCGCGCGCCTCCGTGATCATCTGCTCGTGCCGCGCACTCGCCTCAGCGATCAACGCGTTGTGCTTGGCCTGACCAGCCGACAGGAGCTCATCGTGCTTGGCCTGACCGGACGAGACGAGTTCCTGCTGCTTCAGCGACGACTCGCCGATCAGCTTGTCATGGTGAGCCTGCCCCTCGCTGATCAGTCGCTCACGGGTGGTCTCACCTTCGGTGACGTACTCCTCGTGCAGCTTCTGCGCCAGGGCTAGGACACCTGCAGCCGCCTTGTGCCCATCGTCGCCTGTTGCGACCGGTGCAGAGGCAGCGAACGAGGTCTTGGCGACCTTGTCTGCGACGTCCTTGGCTTCTCTGGCCGTGTTGACCCGCTCAGTGGCTTGCGCCTCTGCCAGCTCGGCATCGGACTTTGCCTTGGCGATGCGAGCGGCTGCATCCTTCTCAGCCTGTTCGGCAGCAACCTTGGCAGCCGCGATCTTGTCCTTGGCCTCGCGCTCCGCCGTGGCGGTGGCAGCCGCTGCTGCTTCACGCTGGGCGTCGTACTCACGCTGCGCCGCGGCGAGCTCGTCCGCGCCGTTCTTTTTGTCGCCCTGTGGCCTGGCCTCGACACGAGCAGCGCCGGCAACCGCCGAAGCACTGACCGCCGCCCCCGCGCTCGCGGCCATGCCCTTGCTTTCCTGGCAAGCCTTGAGCTGGACGCGCAGGCCGTCGTTGTCGCTGGTTAGGCGACGAAGCTCGACGACGATCTCGTCCAGGAAGTCATCGACTTCTTGTTCGTCGTAGCCACGACGGAACTGAGTCGCGGTGAAATTCTTGTTGAGAACATCCTCGGGCATGAATGCCATGTAGTCACCTCGGTCGAGCCGGTCGCGGGCCGCACCACTCTATAGCGAAACCCGTTGGGTCAGCATGGAGGGCAGGGACCTGTTGGTTAGTCACCGATCAAGGTGACTGTAGGAGATGCGATCTCGAAGTCACAACTGCTGCAACAACGAGGTGGTCATGGACACTGCCAGAATCAACACCAGAAAGGCCAGGTCAAGGCGAATCGACCCCAACGACAATGGCGGGATCAGACGGCGCAGGAACTTCAGCGGCGGGTCGGTGACCGTGTAGACGCCTTCGGCGAAGAACAAGATCGGCCCGCGAGGTCGCCATTCACGTGCCAGCACCTGGACCCAGTCCAGGACAAGACGACAGATCAGGGCGATGAAGAAGAGGTTCAGGACCAGTAGAAGAACGGAGATCACGGCACCCAGCATGACGGTGTTGTCTGAGAGTCGACTAGTCAGGTACGGAAAGGAGTCCTGATCAGCTCTGGTTGAAGAAGCCGCGCGTGGCAGCCTTAGGGGGCTCCGCCTCGCTTGCGGTTACCTCGACGTGAGCCGGCGACAGGAGGAAGACTTTGCTGGTGACCCGCTCAATGGATCCGTGCAGACCAAAAACCAGGCCAGCGCCGAAGTCGACAAGTCGCTTGGCATCTGCGTCGTCCAGGTCGGTGAGGTTCATGATCACCGGCGTGCCGTCGCGGAAGTTCTCGCCGATGTTCTTGGCTTCGTTGTAGGTGCGCGGGTGGATCGTCGCGATGCGATTGAGCGCACCAACCTCAACGTCCCGAACAACACGAGCGACGGGGGTGCGGTGCGGCAGGCTCGTCACGGCAGCGGATCGTTCCTCGCGAACGGCAGTCTCGTGATGATCGGACTCGTCGAAGTCGTCGTACCCGTCGTAGTGCTCGTCTTCCTCGGCCAGGCCGAGGTACACCATGGTCTTGCGCAGTGCCCCAGCCATCGCGAGCTCCTTAGCCACGTTCCGAAATGTCGTCTGACGGTGGATGTCATCCGGCGTTAGTGTTCGGCTCAAAACTACCCAACGGGTGGGCGGGAACCGAGGATTGCGCTGCCGACACGCAGGTGTGTCGCACCGTTCGCGACGGCTGCTTCCAGATCGGCACTCATCCCAGCGGAGATCCAGGTGGCTTCCGGATGATCAGCACGAACGGCTCGCGCCACGGTGGCCAGCTCTTCGAAGGCCTCCCCGGGGTCGACTCCCAACGGCGCCACCGCCATGAGTCCCCGAAGCCCTAGATGTTGCGCAGCAGCAATGCTGTTCGCGAGCTCACCAACAGCATCAGGCGGTATGCCGCCGCGCCCTGACCCAGCCACCTCGCCGGTCAGACTCACCTGGACGAGCGCACCGATCTCACGACCTGCGGTCGCGGCGCCGCGGTCGAGGGCGTGAACCAGCTTGTCCCTGTCGACCGAGTGGACCGTATCGACGTACGTGGCCAGCGAGCCGGCCTTGTTGGACTGCAGCTGACCGATGAAGTGGAGCCGCACGCGCTGGCGGACCTCGTCCGGTAGAGCGCGGATCTTGGCCGACGCCTCCTGATCCCGGTTCTCCCCGATATCCGTCACGCCAAGCTCGCACAGCAGCTCAATGTCTGGGGCAGGGAAGTACTTCGTGACCACGATCAGCTGAAGCTCTGCGCGCGAACGGCCAGCCGCCCGGCACGCCGCTGCAATGCGCTCCTCGACCTGCGCCAGGCCGGCGGACAGCTCATCACGACGCGTTGCTCGGTCCTGGCCGGAAGTCATGCCTGTCCTCTGCCGTGATGATCTTCTTCAGTGTGACCATCGAGCTCAAGGTGACCATCGGGCTCATGGTGAGCACCGAGCAGACGGACGACCCCGGCGCAACGACCCGTACGATGCCGGCGACGATAGGAAAATAGCTCTTCGGACTCGCGGCTGCAACCCGCGATCCATTGCACCGCAACGGATCTGGCCCGCAGCTGTTCGACAACGCCAGCGGCAACGTCGATGGATGGGGTCCCCCGCCATGAAACGGCTGAGGCAACGGAACTGATCCTGGCCGCCTCCGCCCTCATCTCCGCCGGCACCTCATAGCAGCGCCCGCAGACCGACGGACCGACGGCTGCGCTGATGGAACTGGCACCCAGGTCGGTCATCGCGTCAACAACGCGACTGACGATCCCCGACATCATCCCGGGGCGGCCGGCATGCACCGCCGCGGCCACGCCGGCGATTCGGTCGACCATCAAGACCGGAGTGCAGTCAGCGACCAGCACCGCCAGCGCGAGGTCGGTCGATGTGGTCACGAGGGCGTCCGCCTCCGGGGGCTCACCCTGCCACGGCCCGTCCACGACGACGATGTCTGGACCCTGACATTGGTTCATGAACAGCAGCCGTTCTCGCCCGACACCAAAGGCGCTGGCCACCAATGTGCGATTGGACTCGACCACAATCGGGTCGTCCCCCACATGTCCGCCGAGATTCAGGCTCGCGAAGTCCCCCACGCTTGAACCGCCCTGTGTCGAGGTGAACCCCCAGTCGACACCGCGACCATCGGTCGCCGGAACCTGCTCACGCCAATGGAACACGCACATCACGCTAGCCGAGCCAGGTCCGCCCCGTTGGCCTGCCCTACCCGTCGATCAAGGCCGAGGTTGGCGC
>JBDTTS010000232.1:0-4317 GCA_039930525.1 Actinomycetes bacterium
GGCACCGTCAACTTCGGCGACGACGTCTTCATGAACAGCTGGCCGTTCATGGTCGAGCTCTACCAGCTGACCCAAGAGCGCCAGATCGTGCCCGAGTTTGAGCTCTTCGACCTCGGCCACGTGCATGCCCTCAACCGGTTGCTCGACAAGCTCGGCGCACCGTTCGGCGGCCAGGTGCACTGCGACCTGGTCATGGGCGTGCCCGGGGGTATGCCAGGCACGGCGGCGGCCCTGGTGGCGGCGGTTGATGCCCTGCCGGCTGGGGCGTCCTGGTCGACCACGGGGGTGGGTCGATCGACGATGCCGGTCATGTATGCGGCCCTGGCCGCCGGTGGCCACCTGCGCGTCGGCATGGAGGATGTCGTCACTTGGGCGCGCGGCGTCCCGGTGCGTGATAATGCCCAGCTGGTCGAGCGGGCGGCGCAGGCTGCCACACTCTTCCAACGTCCGCCGATGACGCCGGACGACGCCCGTAGTCTGCTGAATGTCAAAGACCGCCGAGGAGTCCACGCATGAGCACCGAGTCCAGTTCGACGAGTGCCCCCGAAGTCAGGGGCGTCGACCCGATGCCGGGCGGACGCCGACGCATCGACCATGTCCTCGATGCCAGCTTCCTGAACGATCTCGCGTCGGTCGCGCTGGGCGACGTGCGCTCGAGGCGCCACGAGGCTGAACAAGAAGAGGCTGACCTCTCGTATGTGCGTCGTCTGCTGCAGGGCCGCATCGACATCGTGCGTGCCGAGCTGGCCCGCCGCACCGGTGACCAGCGCGGGTCGTTGGTCGACCAGCTGGCCGGCATCCTCGCCGACAGCGCGCCAGCAGAGCCGCACGGCCTGGGCCGGCACAGCACGGTCGAGCCTTCGCGCGTGGCCGATCACCGTCGCTCGGTTGAGCAGCTGGTGTCAGACGTTGGCGTCTCTGACGTCGTCAATCGCACCGACGACGAGCTTGCCGACTCGCTCACGCGGCTGACGAGCTATGAGGCAGCCGTGTCGCGCAACCGTCGCCGCGTCCAAGAGGTCATGGACGCCTGCACTGCCGAGATCGCTCGCCGCTACCAGTCCGGCGAGGCAACGGTCGACGACCTGCTGGCCGGCCGCTGACCGGCGCTGACGGGTGCTGACCGGTGCTGACCGGTGCTGGCCGGCCGCTGACCGGCACCCTCCAGGCCCGCCGAGTGTCCCCTTGGGTGCCAAGAAATCGCGTCGAGTGTGCAGTCCATTGACGCTCAGACTGCTCGAGTGCACCCCCCGATGACATCTTCTGAGGGCTACGTCCCCCTCGCCGCAGTCGAGCGCAGCGGCTTCGACGAGGGCCTTCACTTCGGACGCCTGGTCGGCCTGGCTGCTGATGGCGCAGTTGCCTTCGCGTTCGGCGACGTCGACGCCCCGATGCACCCGCGCAGCGCCAACAAGTTGATGCAAGCGGCGGGGATGCGCTCACTTGGACTGATTCTCGATGGCGAGCTACTCGCCTTGTCGGCAGCTTCGCACGAGGGTGAGGCACAGCACGTCGATGGCGTGCGCTCAATCCTGGCCTCCGCGGGTCTCAACGAGACCTCGTTGCAGACCACGCCAGCGCTGCCCAGCGACGCAGAGGCACGCCGTGCTGTGCTGCGGGCAGACGGGCTCGCTCGGCCCATCTTCCACGGTTGCTCGGGCAAGCATGCAGCCATGCTGGCCACCTGCGTTCATGCCGGCTGGGAGACCGAGACCTATCTCGATCCGGAGCACCCGCTGCAGGCACTGCTCAAGGACACCGTCGAAGGGGTGATCGGCGAGCACGTCGTACACATCGCCGTCGATGGCTGTGGTGCGCCGGCGTATTCCATGCGCTTGCACGCGCTGGCGCGAGCGTTCTGGTCGGCCGTGGTTGCTGACAGGGGGAGCCTGCTGCGCGATGTTGCGGACGCCATGCGAGCGCACCCGGAGTTTGTCGGCGGTGAGCGGTCAGAGGTGACCGGGCTGATGCGGGCTGTCCCTGGCCTGCTCGTCCAGGACGGCGCCGAAGGTGTGTATGCCGCGGCGCTGCCCGATGGCCGGGCGGTGGCGGTGAAGGTGGCCGACGGTGGCTTCCGGGCGGGGCAGGTGGCATTGGTCGCTGCGCTTCGGGTGCTCGGTGCGGCGTCCGAGCCGGGCGTGGACGCGGAGGCCCTCGACCGCTTGGGCACCGTGCCGGTGCTCGGCCACGGCGAGCCGGTTGGCCGGATCCGCCCCCTGGTGCCCTGACGCCGCTGACCATGGGGCTCGGGCACTGAACGGGGTAGTTCTTCTGGCTCAGAATCACCCGTAAATACGGGCAAAAGGGGCATAGTGATTCGGCACCTCTCAAGCGTTACGGACATTCACCCGAAGGGATCAATACCGCGGGTAGTGCCCGCTTGAGTGATGGGTGCTGTCAATGCGTAGGTGGGGTCACGGGACGGCCAGTAAGGCCCTGGCGACGATCGCTGTCGCGGGGGCAATCCTGATCGGCCAGCCGCTCACGGCGTCCGCTGCACCAGGACCGCTCACGATCACCCCGCTGGGCTGGAACATCATCGGTCTCGACAGCAACAACGTGACAACCGGACCCGACACCTTTCCGATCGGGGGACGCGTCTGCAATACCGGTAGCAACCCGGTGACTAACGTCGGCGTCAACTGGAGCTGGCTCAGCGCTAACGCGAACATCAACTTGGCGAACACGACGTCGTTCAGTACGGCATCGCTTGGAGCCGGTGCATGCCGCGACTACTACTTCAATGTCCGGGTGACGCGTGCCGCAGCCTCCTACGACACGACGCGCCAGTTTCAAGTGACCGCAACCGGCGACTCGGTCGCCGCCGTCTCGACACCCACCAACCGTGAGGTGTACGTCGAGAAGCTGGTGTCGCAGAACCGCAACGCTGTCGACAGCTGGACGCTGAGCAACACCGCAGGCTGTAACCCCGCCACCGGCGTTGTGTTCGTGGGATCGACCTGTACCGCCACGATCGTTTCCAAGACCGCAACCAACGGCTACGAGCAGTTGGTCAATGCGTACTACTTCAACAACTCGCTGTTTCGGATTGAGTCGCTGAATAATGCCTACTCGGTACCAGCGGCGTTCTCGAACACCCAGATGTATGGCGATGCCTGCGGTTGGAACAACGACCGAACGAGCGGAACGTATCGGTCATGTGTGGGGCCGAACCTGATCGGCACAGGCAAGGTGGGTGGAAACCCGATTACCACCACGATCACCTTCACGGTCATCGGCACAGGCTCGCAGGCCCTCACCGGCATCATCTACGACTTCTCCGGCGCGTCGTACCACTACAACAATGACTCCGGCGTCAGCCCCAACATTCTGACGTTGACTGCCGCCAATGCCCCAGCTGCGCCGACGGCCGTTGACGACACGGCGACGACCAATGAAGACACGAACGTCGACATCGACGTCCTGAACAACGACTCCGACATCAACGGCAACCTCAACCCATCGTCGCTGTCAGTGTCGACCCAGCCGTCGAATGGGTCAGCCAGCGTTGTCGGTGGGCAGATTCGCTACGTTCCGGCATCGAACTTCAACGGCGTCGACACTTTCACGTACCAGATTTGCGACTCAACGGCTCCGACTCCGCTCTGTGCCACCGCGACGGTGACCGTGACGGTGAATGCTGTCAATGATCCACCCGATGCAGTCAATGACTCGAGGACGATAAATGAGGATGCCTCGCTGACGTTCGATCCACGGGCAAATGACACAGACCCTGACGGTGACAGCCTGACCGTGACTGGCGTCGGCACGGCGTCGAACGGAGCGGTGTCCTTTACTGGCACATCGGTTACCTATACCCCCACCTCGAACTTCAATGGAATCGACAGCTTCACGTACACAATCTCGGACGGCAATGGTGGAACTGACACCGCAACAGTCACGGTCACCGTCAACGCGGTCAATGATCCACCTGACGCGGTGGACGACTCGCGGACGATCAATGAAGACGCATCGCTGACGTTCGATCCGCGGGGGAACGACTCAGACCCAGATGGCAACTCACTGACCGTCACCGGCGTCACCGCCGCGTCGAACGGCGTGGTGTCGTTTACCGGCACGTCGGTCACCTACACGCCGACCCCGAACTGGTCCGGTACTGACACTTTTACGTACACGATCGCTGATGGCAATGGTGGATCTGACACCGCGACGGTCACTGTGACGGTGAATGCGGTGAATGATCCGCCGGTGGCGGTCGATGACGCGGACTCCGTCGATGAGGACTCCTCGGTCACGGTTGATGTGCTGGGCAACGACTCGGACGTCGATGACGGGCTCGACCCCTTATCGGTCACC
>JBDTTS010000233.1:0-4298 GCA_039930525.1 Actinomycetes bacterium
CGTCGAACGCGACAACTCCGTGACCGGATTCTTTGAGCGCCTTCACGATGTGGGCCCCGATATAGCCGGCTCCGCCGGTCACCATCCATGTCATGGGGCCAGCCTAGACGCCCCCATCCGGGGCCATGTCACACCGGTTCGGTCATTTCGAACCGACCCCTATCCCATGAACCCCTCAACGAACCGCTGCCCGGTGAGCCGCTCATAGGCCTCCACATACTTGGCGCGCGTCTGCTCGACGACGGCGTCCGGCAGCGGTGGCGGAGTGTCGCCGCTGCCGCGATCCCAGCCGGATGTTGGCGAGGTGAGCCAGTCGCGCACGTACTGCTTGTCGAAGGACGGCTGCGCGTGACCGGGTTGCCAGAGATCGACCGGCCAGAAGCGCGATGAGTCGGGCGTGAGCACTTCGTCAGCGAGCACAATCTCGCTGGTGTCCGGATGGCGCCCGAACTCGAACTTGGTGTCGGCCACGATGATGCCGCGCTCGCGCGCGATCGATTCGGCGCGAGCGTAGACGCGCAGCGTCAGCGCCCGCAGCGCCTCGGCGTCGTCCTCACCAACCGTTTTGACGACCGCTTCGAAGTCAACGTTCTCATCGTGTTCACCGAGGTCGGCCTTGGTAGCGGGGGTAAAGATTGCCTCAGGCAGCCGCGAGCCGTCGACCAGGCCATCCGGTAGCGCGTTGCCGCACACGGCGCCATAGGCCTGGTAGTCGGTGAGCCCGGAGCCGGTCAGGTACCCGCGGGCTACACACTCGACGGGAAACATGTCGAGCCGCTGCGTCACCATCGACCGACCCGCGACAGCGTCCGGCACCTCGACCGAGAGCAGATGGTTCGGCACCAAGTCAGCCAGCTGCTCGAACCACCAAATCGTCATGGCCGTGAGGATGCGCCCCTTGTCGGGGATGGTCGTGGGCAGCACCCAGTCGTAGGCCGACATGCGGTCGCTGGCAACGAACAGTAGCGAGCCGTCCGGATACTCGTAGAGGTCGCGCACCTTGCCCGAGTAGACGGCAGTTACCCCGGGCAGCTCGGGTGCGGGCGGCACATTCGCCATGGCAGCCGCGGTCACAAAATGTCTCCGGGTCGGTAGACGGCAGCGTCGGGATGGTCGGCGACAACCGCAGCCACCCGCAGCACGACAGCAGCGACCTGATCAACCGCGGTGCCGGTGAACGACAGCGGCTCGGCGACAAGCTGGTCGAGGTCGGACGCCGTGAGGCCGAGGCGCTCGTCGGAAGCCAGGCGGGTCAGCAGATCGTTTTGCTCCGTGCCCTTCTCGCGCATTTCGAGCGCCACGGCGACGGCGTGTTCTTTGATCACTTCGTGCGCGGTCTCGCGTCCAACACCAGAACGGACCGACGCCATTAGCACCTTCGTGGTCGCGAGGAAGGGTAAGTATCGATCAAGCTCGCGGTGGACCACGGCGGGAAACACCCCGAACTCGTCAAGCACGGTCAAGAAGGTCTCGAAGAGGCCGTCGATCGCGAAGAACGCGTCGGCGATAGCGACCCGGCGCACCACTGAGCACGAGACGTCACCCTCGTTCCACTGATCGCCAGCGAGCTCGCCGACCATCGACGCGTACCCACGCAGGATCACGGCGAACCCGTTGACCCGCTCGCACGACCGGGTGTTCATCTTGTGCGGCATCGCTGAGGAGCCGACTTGTCCCGCCTTGAATCCCTCGGTGACCAGTTCGTTGCCAGCCATCAACCGAATGGTCTTCGCCAGCGACGACGGCGCAGCAGCAACTTGCACGAGCGCGCTGACGGCGTCGTAGTCGAGGGATCGCGGATAGACCTGCCCGACGCTGTCGAGCACTTGCTCGAACTCGAGGTGACGCGAGATCTCGATCTCAAGCTCGGCCACCTTGCTCGCGTCGCCGCCGAACAGATCGAGCATGTCTTGGCTGGTGCCGACCGGTCCTTTGATGCCACGCAGCGGGTAGCGCGCCAACAGCTCGTCGACCCGTTGGTAGCCCACCAGCAGTTCGTCGGCTGCCGTCGCGAAACGCTTGCCGAGCGTCGTCGCCTGTGCAGCGACATTGTGCGAGCGACCCGTCATCACGAGGGTCGCATGTTCGGACGCCAGGGTCGCCAGCCGCGCAAGCGTCGCCACCGACTTGTCGCGCACCAGCAGCAGCGACGACTGCACCTGCAGCTGCTCGACGTTCTCGGTGAGGTCGCGCGAGGTCATGCCTTTGTGGATGTGCTCGTGCCCAGCGAGCGCACAGAACTCTTCGATGCGAGCCTTGACGTCGTGACGCGTTACGCGCTCGCGGGCCGCGATTGACTCAAGGTCGACCATGTCGACGACGGCGCGGTAGTCGTCGATCACCTGCTGTGAGACATCGAGCCCTAGTGCACGCTGGGCCTCGAGCACTGCCAGCCACAGCTGACGCTCGAGGACGACCTTGTGCTCAGGCGACCAGATGCGAGCCATCGCCTCAGAGGCGTAGCGAGCGGCGAGCACGTTGGGGATCTGCGGCTTGGAGTGCGGAGTCACGACAGCATTCTCCCAGGTAAGGCTCTAGCGAAGGAAATCCCTAGTCGGCGGACGCCGCGGGACCTTCAGCTCGGCGGTAGATCCCCGGTGGACGGCGCACGATCAGCCCCTCGTCGACGAGGTAGCGCCGAAGCAGCGCTACGTCATCGTCGACTGGGCGGAGCCGGTTGTTGACCTCGGTCTCGGAGTGGTCGACCCCCGGCTCAATCAGCGATGCGCAGTGTTCGAGAACCACGCGGCGGTTTGCGCGCTTGCGCGGCATGGCAATCATCCGACCGTCGGCGTCCAGATGACGACTGGGGATCAGCGCGTCGTCCGTGGTCCGGGGGTTCACCGCTTCAGCGTAGGAGCCAACGATGCGGGACGGAAGCGCTTTATTGGCCAGCTGCTGCGCGCTCGGCAATGTCGGTGCGGTGGTGCGAGCCCGCGAGCGAGAGGCGTCCAACAGCTGCGTACGCAGCCGATCGCGCTTCTGCCAGATCGGCTCCGGTGCCGACGACCGACAGAACCCGGCCGCCAGCGCTAAGAACTCGCCCGTCGTCGCCTTTCGTTCCGGCGTGCAGGACGTAGGCGTTCGGCATCGCGTTCGCGGCGTCCAGGCCGCCGATCGGGTCACCGGTGCGAGGGGTGTCGGGGTAGTTCTCGGCGGCAATCACAACCGTCACGGCGGCGTCCGGCGCCCAGCGCAGGTCGGGGAACTCATCGAGGTGCCCCGTCGCGGCCGCACGAAGCACGCCCCCCAGAGGGGTCAGCAACCTCGCCAGCACGACCTGGGTCTCTGGATCGCCGAAACGTGCGTTGAACTCAATCACTCGCAGCCCCCGCGAGGTGAGCGCCAATCCGGCATAGAGCAAGCCGGCGAACGGCGTTCCGCGGCGGTGCATCTCGTCGACGGTCGGTTGGACGACATTGCGCACGATGTCGTCGACGAGATTCTCGGGAGCCCAGGGAAGAGGCGAGTATGCGCCCATCCCGCCGGTGTTGGGGCCGGCGTCGCCATCGAGCGCACGCTTGAAGTCCTGAGCAGGCACGAGGGGGACGACAGTGGTGCCGTCTGTGATGCAGAAAAGGCTAACCTCTTGGCCGTCGAGGTACTCCTCGATCACCACCCGGTCGCATGCCGCTGCGTGTGCCAGAGCAGCTTCGCGGTCGTCGGTAACCACGACCCCCTTGCCTGCGGCGAGGCCGTCGTCCTTCACGACGTAGGGCGGTCCGAAGGCATCGAGTGCCGCTGCCACCTCCTCGGCGGTGTCGCAGATGTGCGCCATAGAGGTCGGGACGTCGGCCGCCGCCATGATCTCTTTTGCGAATGCCTTAGAGCCTTCAAGCTCGGCGGCAGCCGCCGATGGGCCGAAGCACGCGATCCCGGCGGCCCGGACGGCGTCCGCAACACCTGCGACGAGTGGCACCTCTGGACCGATCACCACAAGGTCGACGTCGAGGGAGCCAGCCAGGGCAGCGACGGCATCTGGGTCGGCGGCGTCGCCAGCAACGTTGATGGCCACCTCTGCAGTGCCCGCGTTTCCGGGGGCGCAAGTGATGCGTCCGACGTCAGGGTCAAGACCTAGCGAACGACACAGGGCATGCTCACGGGCACCGGATCCAATGACGAGAACATCCACGCCCGCGACCCTATCCACCCCCAAGAACGACGCATTCACCCGCGCTCACGCAACAAACTCCCACCTCATGCTGTGGACATTGGTCAGATCGACTGAAGCCTTGACGCAGCCCGGCATCACGTTGTCCACACCATGAACGCAGAGAATGTTGCACCAGTGCGGGTGA
>JBDTTS010000234.1:0-4291 GCA_039930525.1 Actinomycetes bacterium
CGGCACCGGGCTGGCGACATTGCCGAACGCGGCGCAAGCGACCGCACCGCAAGAAGCAGCAGCATGAATGGGGTCCATGACATGGGCGGGCTGCAAGGCTTCGGGCCTGTGGGGCCCGAGGCCGACGAGCCGATGTTCCACGCGGCCTGGGAGCGGCGCGCGCTTGCCATCACGATGGCGATGGGGGCCACCGGCCAGTGGAACATCGACCTGTCGCGCTCGGCGCGAGAGACGCTGCCGCAGTGGCAGACTTCGACACGGTTCTCACCGTCGCTGACGCCATCCACCGCCACGGAGCCGGCCGCGCGCGGTGGATGGTGTCCAGCGGCCGCTGGCAGCGGCCCGCCCACGGTGTGGTCGTCCTCCACTCGGGTCCACTGACACCGGATGAGGCGGTTCAGGTCGAGCTCTTTGCGCATGGCCGGCACGCGGTGCTCGGTGGAGTGTCGGCTGCCAGGGCTGATGGGCTGCGCATCGCCGAGCCGCCAGGGCTGCACATCGTCGTTCCGCATGGCAGCCGCGACCTGGCTCGGCCCGGAGTCGTCCTGCATCGCAGCCGCACCCTCGCCGAGTCGCAGATCCACCCCGTCCGTACGCCTCGACGGACCCGGCTACCGCGCTCGGTGATCGATGCCGCGGCCTGGGCGGGTACGGATCTCGGAGCTCAAGCCGTCATCGCCTCTGCCGTCCAACAGCGACTGGTGACACCCAACGATCTAGCCGGTGTAGTGGGCCTACTCGCGCGGATCCGCCGACGCGCTCTGATCACCGAGACGATCCGTGACGTGTCCGGCGGATCGCTGAGT
Organism: Actinomycetes bacterium; assembly: GCA_039930525.1. Lineage (GTDB taxonomy): Bacteria > Actinomycetota > Actinomycetes > JAHEKZ01 > JAHEKZ01 > JAHEKZ01. The sequence continues at coordinate 807 of JBDTTS010000234.1, forward strand.
GAGTACGAAGTGCTCTTCATAAGGCTCTGCCGGCGGTACGGATTGCCCTTGCCAACACGCCAACGCAGACGGAAGGACGCCGCTGGCCGCTGGCGCTACCTCGACGCCGACTACGACGATTTCGATCTGGTGGTCGAGATCGACGGCCAACAGCACATGGAGCCGCGGCCGTGGTGGGAGGACATGATGCGCGACAACGATCTGGTAGCCAACGACGGGAAGTGGGTCATGCGCTTTGCAGGCTTCGCGCTGCGCCGTGAATCAGATCGGGTGGCCGCCGTCTTGCGCGCATTCTTCGCCCGTCATGCACGTTGAGCCAGTCGTTGGAAGACAAAAGTGTTGCCAGGGCAGCAATATCGTCTTCCATTGGCTCGGTGGGACGCCCAGGTCGGTAGTCGCGTCTCCTACTGAGCGTCGGCGAGAAGCTTGCCGAGGCGGGTGACGCCTTCGACGATGTCGTCGTCGCCGAGGGCGTACGACATGCGCAGGTAGCCGGGGGTTCCAAAGGCTTCGCCCGGTACCACTGCGATCTCGGCTACATCGAGCGCGACGTCGGCCAAGGTGAGAGACGAGTCGATGACGGTTCCGTTGATGCTCTTGCCCAGCACTCCCTTCACCGACGGGTACGCGTAGAAGGCGCCTTCTGGCTCGGGGCACGTGACGCCGGGGATTTCGTTGAGCATCGAGACGATGGTGTGCCGACGTCGGTCGAAAGCGACGCGCATCTCGGCAGCTGCGTCGAGCGGGCCTGACACTGCGGCGAGAGCCGCCACCTGCGCGATGTTGGCGACGTTGGACGTCGCGTGCGACTGCAAGTTCGTGGCCCCTTTGATGAAGTCCTTAGGGCCGATCACCCAGCCGACGCGCCAGCCGGTCATCGCAAAAGTCTTGGCCACCCCGTTGACGACGACGCATTGGTCAGCGATCTCGGGAACCAACGTCGGCAATGAGGAGAAGGTGGCGTCGCCGTAGACGAGGTGCTCGTAGATCTCGTCGGTGAGCACCCAGATGCCGTGCTCGAGCGCCCAACGCCCGATCGCTTCGATCTGATCGGGGGGGTAGACCGCTCCGGTGGGGTTGGACGGCGAGCAGAAGATCAGCATTTTGGTGCGAGGCGTCCGCGCTGCCTCGAACTGCTCGATCGTGGCCCGATATCCCGTGCTTTCATCGGTAACGACCGGAACCGGGACGCCGCCGAAGATCGACACCACCTCGGGATAGGTCACCCAATAGGGCGCCTGGATGATCACCTCGTCGCCGTCGTTGATCAGGGAGGCGACCGCGTTGAAGATGGCGTGCTTGCCACCGTTGGTGATCAACACCTGAGCAGGCTCGACGTCGAGCCCGGAGTCGCGCAGGGTCTTGGCGGCTACCGCTTCGCGCAGAGCAGGTAGGCCAGCGGCTGGCGTGTAGCGGTGCCAGCGAGGGTCGCCGGCAGCTTCGGCCGCGGCCTCGACGATGTAGTCCGGCGTCGGAAAGTCGGGCTCGCCAGCGCCGAATCCGATCACCGGTCGCCCGGCGGCCTTCAGAGCCTTCGCCTTGGCGTCGACCGCAAGAGTGGCCGACTCAGCGATGTTTGCAACGCGCGCGGACAGACGGGACGATGGCGTGGCTGGCGCAGTCATGGCCACAGTGTCCCACTCACCGGCGGGGCCAGAACCAGGGTGTTCCACAGCGCCCGCGGCAGTGCTCAAATCACCTCGGATGGCCGCCCCCCGCACACGCGACGGCCCGCAGTTCGACTGAGCCCACGCTGACCCCGTACACTCACCGCCGGTGGCATTTGCCATGGTCTTGCCATGCCCTGAAGCGTGCGATCCCTTTCGCACGTCGGGACGGTGAGGCCGGACGCTGGCGCCACCTGGAGGGCAGTAGCTCAATTGGCAGAGTCCCGGTCTCCAAAACCGGTGGTTGGGGGTTCGAGTCCCTCCTGCCCTGCGCGTGACGGCACCCGCCGTCAGGTCAACGGAAAGTCCGCCTTGGCGGACGTGATCAAGGTCAGGTGAGGCAAGTGGCGGAGTCACGCGGTTCGACCGCCACGCCCGAACACGGCCAGCCGCCGCAGAAGAAGGGCTTGATCGCCCGCATTCTGCTCTTCTACCGCCAGGTCGTCGCGGAGATGCGCAAGGTCGTCTGGCCGACGCGCAACGAGTTGATCACCTACACGATCGTCGTGGTCGTCTTTGTGGCTGCCTTCGCTGGCCTCGTGCTGGTGTTCGACATTGGCGTGTCCAAGGTGGTCAAAGCCATCTTCGGCTGACCGCATCATCTTCATTGTCAGGAGTTTCGTACCGTGTCCGAGCAGGAAACTGGCGCAGCCGTCGAGGTATCTGACGAGCCCGTCGTCGAGGTGACCGCTGACGTCGTCGACGCCCCAGCGGCTGATTCAGCAGCGGACGCCACCGAGACTGAGGGGGAGTCGAGCGAGCCTGAGGCTGACCCGCGCGATGAGTTTCGCGACCACCTGCTGAGCCTTCCCGGCGACTGGTATGTCGTGCACTCCTACGCCGGTTACGAGAACCGCGTCAAGCAGAACCTCGAGAACCGCCGCACCTCGCTGTCGATGGAAGAGTTCATCCACGACGTCCAGGTGCCGCAAGAAGAGGTCATCGAAATCAAGCAGGGGCAGCGCAAGCAGATCAAGCGCAACAAGTTCCCCGGCTACGTCCTGGTGCGAATGGACCTGACCGACGAGTCGTGGTCGACCGTTCGACACACTCCTGGCGTCACCGGCTTCGTTGGCCATGCTCACCAGCCCACTCCGCTTACTTCCGACGAAGTCATCTCGATCCTGTATGTCGAGCCCGAAGCGGCGCCTGGCCAGCCCTCTGCTGGTGGCGGCGCCACCAAGGCCGAGGCAATGGTCGTCGACTTTGAGGTGGGTGAGTCGGTCACCGTCATCGACGGAGCGTTTGCCACGCTGCCTGCCTCAATCAATGAGATCAACGCCGATGCGCAGAAGCTCAAGGTGTTGGTCTCGATCTTCGGACGTGAGACTCCCGTTGAGCTCTCGTTCGACCAGGTTGAAAAGCTTTAACCCCGCCCGCAGTACAGCTACCGAAGAGAAGGACCCACGCAATGCCCCCCAAGAAGAAGGTCTCCGGTCTGATCAAGCTTCAGATCGAGGCTGGCCAGGCCAACCCCGCGCCGCCCGTGGGCCCAGCCCTCGGACAGCACGGCGTCAACATCATGGAGTTCTGCAAGGCCTACAACGCCGCGACTGAGTCGCAACGCGGCAACGTGGTGCCCGTCGAGATCACGGTCTACGAGGACCGCTCGTTCACATTCATCACCAAGACGCCGCCAGCTGCCAAGCTGATCCTCAAGGCCGCCGGCCTCGACAAGGGATCGGGCGTGCCTCACAAAGAGAAGGTGGGCTCGCTCACCCGCGAGCAGGTCCGTGGCATCGCCGAGCAGAAGATGGCTGACCTCAACGCCAACGACCTCGATGCGGCCGAGAAGATCATCGCCGGCACCGCCCGCTC
>JBDTTS010000235.1:0-4291 GCA_039930525.1 Actinomycetes bacterium
GAAGCGAAGTGTCTCTTCGTCGATCTCGAGCGCGTTGATGGCGACGACGATCAAGACGGAGGCAAGTGCCACTACCAGGTTGATGAAGAACGTCGGCACCTTGCGCTGGGCCATCCGGATTCCGACGAGACCGGTGGCAGCCGCCGTGGCGAAGGCAAGGAGCGCTGTGGCCGCGTTGCCACCGAACTGCACAGCGATCGCCCCCGAGAGGGCGCCGAACGCAAGCACTACGAACCAGCGGGGGTAGGGACGTCGTAGGTGCTCGATGGCGTCGAGGCGCGCGTCGACGTCCTGGGGCGGGAGGCGTCCCTCGGCGAGGTCGAGGACGAGCCGGTGCGCGGCCGCCACCCTGGCGTAGTGCGTCGACCGGCCGCGGACGACGCGGGCGTCGGTGATTCCAGGACGCTCCGTGCTCGGAGGAACGCTGATGATGAGCGAGCCGTAGGTGATATCGATCTCGAAGAGGTCGAGGCCCAGGGCTGTGCCGACGGCAAACATTGCTGCTTCGACGTCCTCGGTGGGCGCGCCGCCGGCCAGTAGCAGTGCGCCGATTCGCAGCGTCAACGTCACGCTGTGATCGACGGCCGCGAGTTCGGCGTCCTCGCCAGGGCGCCGTTGCGGGTACACCGCCCGGGTGGGCGTCCGCACCAGGGGGATCGGTGCGGTCTCGCCGCGCCACAGCGCTGTGCGCCAGCGAGGTGGGGTCGGATCGGTCACGGGGTCAGTATCTCTCGGCGCGGTGGCCCCGAACGTCACACTCGGCGGCTGAGGGCGTCAACTCGCTGTGCACTCGAGAGGCATCGGCCAGGGGCCAAGGGCCGTGGTGGGTTCGTCGTTCACCTTGAAGACTGGTTTGAGGGTGTTGTTCACTCCCCGTTCACCTTGCCGTCGCCGGGAAGACGTGGTCGGGGACGACGATTTCCCCGCTGTTCACGGGCCAAAAGCCCACTGACCCCGAGGACCGGTGTGGATCCCCTGCTCATCGCAGTCATCGCGGTCATCGCGTTGGCCCTGCTCTTCGACTTCACGAACGGATTCCACGACGCCGCAAACTCTGTGGCCACTGTTGTCGCCACGCGCGCCATGGGCCCGCGCGCGGCGGTTGCCTTCTCCGCCTTCTTCAACTTTCTCGCCTACTTCTTCGTGGGCACCGCCGTGGCGAACACCGTCAGCAAGGTCGTCGACTCGCAGTACGCCGGTGTCGGCGTCGTTTTCGCCGCACTGCTCGGCGCCATCGCCTGGAACTACGCCACCTGGTGGATCGGAATGCCGTCGTCGTCGAGTCACGCCTTGATTGGGGGACTCGTTGGAGCGGGGCTTTCTGCAGGCTGGATCGACGCCATCGACTGGAGCAAGGTCGAAGAGACCGTCTTAGCCATCTTCATATCGCCGCTCGTGGCGTTCTCCATCGCCTATCTCGCGATGTACCTCGTGTCCGGACTTCAACGAATGACCGGATGGGCCGACAACGCCAAGCCCTTCAAGTACCTGCAGATCATCTCAGCTGGCGCTGTCTCGTTCGGACATGGCGCCAATGACGCCCAGAAGACGATGGGCGTCATCGCTGCCCTGCTGGCAGGTGCCGGCTACTCCTCTGTCGATGTGGACGGGACCCTCCCGGTTCCTGAATGGGTGGCGTTGCTCGCCTACTCAGCGATCGCGCTCGGGACGCTGTGGGGTGGATGGAAGATCATCGAGACGATGGGACTGCGGATCACGACGCTGCACGCCAGCTCGGGGGTGGCCGCCAACATCGGGGCGACCGTCTCAATCTTCGGCGCTACCGCACTGGGGATCCCGATCTCGACCACCCAGGCGGCCGGATCGTCAGTGATGGGGGCCGGGGTGTCATCGGGCCGCGGCATCAACGTGCGGGTTGTTGGCGAGATGCTTCTGGCATGGGCCGTGACCATTCCGGCTGCCGCGGTCTTTGCGTTCCTGGTCTACCGACTCACCCAGCTCCCCATAGTCGCTGCCTTTGTCGCGGTGGGCGCACTGCTCTTTGTCATGGGCGGCGCCATCGCCTACGCGATGACGCACGCGACCAAGGCCAAGGATGTCGCCGAGGAGATCCCGGACGAGCCGAGCCTTGCCGATCATCTTCCGCAGCATCCGCACATTGAGGGTTCAGGGCCCGTCGTGTGACATTGCCGCTGATCAGCCCTGCGGGACGCGCACGGTGAGTGCGGAGGGAAGGACGCGGACGATGAATCCGTGCCCTTCATCGATGACGTCGCCGTCGATCTGTCGGGGGCGCGCCCGGTGCGTGGTGACCACAACTCGGCGTCCACGCAGCAACGTTCGGGCAGGGTCGCCCTCGTTGCCGTGCCCCCGCAGAACCCCCCACGACGAACGCACGTAGTCGGCACTGGTCGTTGGATCAAACACCAAGACCTCAAGGGTGCCGTCATCGGGTGCCGACTCGGGGAGCAGCTCGATGCCACCGACCAGCGTTCCGACGTTGGCGACCAGGCAGGTGCGCGCGTAGAACGTGTGCTCTGGGCCATCGTCAACCTGAACGCGAAGGCGGATCGGGTGGTCTCGTACGGTGCGGGCTGCCTGCACGGCGTACGCACCCCACCCGATCCGGGCCTTGATCGATTCGCTGACGTTCATCATCGCGGCGTCCCAGCCCATGCCGCACATGACGGCCGAAACCTCGTGACGTCCCTTGCCCAATGCCACATCGAGTACGTCGACCTTGCGGTCGACCCCGCCGAAGATCGTGCCGATGGCTTCGGTGGTTTCGAGGGGAATGGCGAGGTTGCGCGCCAGCAGGTTGCCGGTTCCCCTGGCGAGAATTCCCAGCGGGACGCCACTGTCAACGAGGCCAGCCACAGCGGCGCGCACGGTGCCGTCGCCGCCACCTGCGATGACGAGCTCAGCGCCATCGGCCGCCGCCTGGGCGGCTTGGTCGCTGCCCAGGCTCTCGGGGGTGGTCTCCACCCACTGCAGTTCGCCCAGCTCGTATTGCTCGGCTGCGACGGTCAGGAGCGACCGGAGCGAGTCAGGGTCGTCCACCTTCGTGGGGTTGACGATGGCGACGACGGTCATGCGTCGACGGTACCCGCCCGACAGAATGGGGCAATGCGAGTGTCCACTCCGGTTGGCCGACTGCCGGCATCAGTCGTGATCGGCGGCAACGTGCTCTTCTGGCCGGCGTGGACGGCGATCGTGGGGTACGCCGTGCAACAGAGGCCAGACGCCCGCTTCGCCGCCGACGACGTCCTTACCCGTGCGCGCTCCTTTGAGCGAGGGGGCCGCTGGTATCGGGACGCCGTAAAGATTGAGACCTGGAAGACGCGGCTTCCGGAGGCGGGAGCGCTGTTCGGCGGATTCGAGAAGCGCACTGTGGGATCTGGCGACCCCGACGTGATGCGGCAGTTTGTCGTCGAGACGCGACGCGCTGAGCATGCGCACTGGGCGATGGCAGCCGGCGTCGTACTGACCCTCTTGTGGAATCCGTGGTGGGCGGCACCGGCCAACGCCGCAGTTGCTGCGGGCAGCAACCTGCCGTGCATCGCTGTGCAGCGGTACAACCGTGCTCGACTGCGCCGCGTCATTGCCGCCGTGCAGCGGCGTCCTACATCTTCGTGATGACGTCGCGAGGCCCGATCACGATGACCGGGTCTTTGTCGGGGTCGAGCCACTTCAGCACGCGACGCATCTGATCGCGCGCGATAGAGACGCAGCCGGCGGTGGCGCCAGCGCCGCTCACATGCAAGAAGATGCCTCCGCCCGCTGAGGTGTCCGCGCTGGTGCGCGCGATGCGCTGACCATTTCGCCACCGGATCTCGCTGGGCAGGTTGTAGTCGAGCACGACGGCATAGCGATACTGCGCACCGTACGACCTCAGCCGCTCAGCCCAGTCGGTACGCCATTTGGCGTGCTTGACGCGGTGCGGCTGGAACACGTTGTAGGTCTTTGGGTCGGTGGGGTCGTAGGGCCACCAGTCGTTCTTGTCGACGCGGCGGTAGGGCAGCTGGACGCCGGATGCCTTGGCGAGCCCGAACCCCCGGAGTAGCCCAAACGTTCCGGCTGGGGTGGTCCCCGTGTTCTGTCTGCGGTTGGCTTCGCGTCGTACGCCGTTCCAACCGACGCGGGCGGCAATCGGGTCGACCACTCGCGTCCACTCATTCGCAGGGGACAGTCTCCAGGTCTGGAGACGCGCATAGCTGGTGTTCCAGCTGCGGGTGGTGACAACGACCACTTGCCGACTCGCGCCGATGTGCGAGAGCCGCTCGGGCAGGGGCTTAGCCGTAGCGGCGACTCCGGCCGGTGCACTCATCAC
>JBDTTS010000236.1:0-4275 GCA_039930525.1 Actinomycetes bacterium
GCCCGATGCGGTCGTCTGGAGGCACGTCGTCGACTCCTCGGCTCAGGTGGGCGCCCGGCTGGACAGCTTGGGTCGCGGCACAGGCGAATGTTGCTTGAACGTCCCATAGATCCGATCGCCCCAGGCGGGGAACCCGGGACACACCAGAGCCTCGGACACGCCGGGAAGGCTCAATACGGGTTCGACGAGTAGACGGGCTATGGCGTCGGGTACAGCTGCACTCTGGGCAGTACCGACAGCGGTGTCCCAGTGAAGGCGTACTGAAGCTTCATCGCAGCGGATCCGGTCGACTCGCGGTACTTCATCACGATCGGTAGACGCTGCCCGGCCGTGACGGAAGCCGTCGCCGTTACAGTCCCCGTCGTCGGGTTGGCGAACGTGTTGATCAATACGTTCCCTCCCAGCACGAGCCTGAATGGTTCCCCGGCGCGCGCCTGGTAAGTGAACTCATATCGCCCCGTGAACTGAGCTTGGAGGTCGCCCTTCCAGCGGGCGGAGAAGTTGTCGGCCGGAACTCCAGACGCCGGTCTACCTGTTCCCCAGTCGAAGTACGGAACGCGCTGCGTCTTGGTCACCTTCGGCGACGTGAAGTCAGGATTCGCGAAGTAGGTCGCTTTCAGACCGGTCCCTGTTCCGACCCTTCCACCACTTACACGGTAATAGGCCTCGTATTTCTTGTCCTTTGCCGGCACATTGAACTCGCGGGTCGCACGAGTCACGCCCTTGTTCCAGGTATCGAACACCATTGGCGTCCCGGAGACCGTGATGGGCTGCGCGCTGAGTGTTCGCTTCACTCCGACAACAGCAAGGAAACTAGTTGGGGTCGGCGTGGGTTGACCATCGATGACGACAGATCCGATCCGCGGCAGGGTCTGGACTGACAAGGTCACCGTGCGCGGCATCACATCGCGAACGACCTCGGTCGAGACGCCATCGCTGTCTGTCACTTTCAGGTGGATCCGGAAGAACACATCTGGATCTGTTTCCATGACGCGTGGAATCGTGTACGACGCGGTCCGGACTCCCGTGAAAGGTCCGGCTTCGGGGTGCGTGTGCACATTGTGGTGCAGGACGATGTTCCACTCGAATGCCGAGGCCGGCAGCACGCCATCCTCGGGGTCTGTGGCACTGCCGATCAGTGTCAGCGTGGTGCCTCCGGCGAACGTCGCACCGACCTTCGGTGTCGCAATGACCGGTTTGGGCGGGAGATCGTTGACGACCGACAGGATGGCGTCTCGAGACGTATCACTCCCGGAGCCGTTGCTGACGACGACCGAGAACTTCGCACCATCGTCCCCAGCCTGCGCGTTGTTCAGTGTGAAGGATGGTCCCGTCGCCCCAAGGATGTTCTGCCCATCGCGTCGCCACTGGTAGGTCAGCGGCTGTGTACCTGAGGCGATGACGTCGAATGTGGCCGATTCGCCAAGTGCCACCTGGGTATCCGGTGGCTCGGACGTGATCGTCGGCACGGTTGAGGTGGTTCCCGAGTACTGAAGCTTTAACAGTGCACCGCTGGTACCGGTGGTAGCCGGCTCCCGCTGAATCACCCAGAGGGCTCCGTCGGAAGCGACCGCCATGTCAACCGGGCGGGCGAGCCCCGTCATGATGATCGGGCCTAGTTGGCCTGTCGCCGGGTTGATCGTGCGCAGCCACCCCTCACAGTGATCGGCGAAGAAGTAGCGGCCGGCGTATGACGCAGGGAAAGTGCTGGTGGCAGGTCGATACGTATCGCCACCCATGACGGCGCAACCCCACAGGTCCGAGCCGTCGTCGGCATGCGGGTAGGCCAGCAATGGGTCGACGAACCGCGGGTCACCACCGTCGTACCCCTCCGTCTCCGACCATCCAAAGTTGAGGCCAGCCGCACCGGGCTCAAGGACGTTGACCTCCTCCCAGGTGGCCGCCCCGACGTCGCCGATGATCAGCCGACCTGTCGGTTCGTCGTACGTGATCTTGAAGGGGTTGCGCAGACCGTAAGCCCAAATGGCACGAAGGCCACCCGAGAGGCTTCCATAGAACGGGTTATCGGCGGGGATCGTGCCGTTTGGGTTGTAGCGGAGTACCTTGCCCAGGCGAGTGTTCAGGCTCTGCCCATTCGGGGCCACGAACAGGTCACCGGTTGTCACGTACAGCTTCCCCTCGGGGCCAAACTCTATGTCTCCTCCGTAGTGCTGGGTCAGCATCACACCGTTGGTGTCGTTGAGTGAGTCAAGGTGGACAAGGATCTCCTCGCTCGCCACGTTGATTGCGTTGCCATCGATGGCAAAGCGGCTGACGACGTTGTGCGGATAAGCGAAGCCGGTCATCGGGGTGTGCGTGTAGAGCAGGTAGACGTACTTGGTCGTAGCGGTGGCGAAGTCGGGTGGGAACGCAACCGACAGCAGGCCTGCAGAACCACCGGTCGCAATGAACTGGGTCGGGTCCAACGTCAAGGCCGGAGTCGTGAGCAACTGCCCGCCCTCGATGACCCGGACGCGACCAGTCTGTTCGAGCATGAAGAGGCGCCCATCAGGAGCTGCACGCAAGGCATGCGGCTGCCTGATCTGAGACGCCACGACCGTCAATGCGAAGGCGTCGTCAGCTACCGGCAGAGCCTGCGCGGTGCCCGGCAGGGCGAGGCCGAGTAACGACACCACCACAAGGACGGTCATCGCACCAAGAGCCCGAAACCTCGTCAACCTCATTGCATTTCCCCAGTTCGACTGTCTTGCTCGGTCTGGCCAGTATCGCTTTCGATGCGCCGGACTGCAGGGGAATCACGATGCTCTCGCTCTGTGGGCTAAGAGGCACACTGGGTAACCACCTGCACCTCAGTCGTGCTAAGACCGTTATTGGACAAGGCCGGGTATTCGTGGCCGGTCACGCCTTCAAGTTCGCCTCGGTCATCGGAGAGTCCCGGGTTCCGTGTAGTCGTGATTTCTTGGATTCTCTGCCACGGTGATGACGCGGTTGCGTTCGAACTCTATCGACGTGAGCCATCCGAGTCGGCTGTGGCGGCGCTTGCGGTTGTGCCACATCTCGAGGTACCCAAAGATTGCATTGGCCAGTTCGAGGCGGGTGTTCCACTTCTGCCGGTCGAGCAGTTCGACCTGCATCCGGGACCAGAATGCCTCGATCATGGAGCTGTCGTAGCAGTCGCCGATGCTTCCCATCGACGCCAACAGCCCCGAGTCGATTCGGCGTGACCCGCCGGATCAGGTCGGTGAGCATGGCGTGCCGAATCGTTCGCTCGGCCGCCGGCCGGGTGCGCTGTTCGTAGAAGCCCGATTCAGACACGCCCCGGACGCGACAGGCAACCTGGAACGGAAGTTCGTCCGCGGCGATCATCTACTGGATCGAGCACACCTGCAACAGGCGACGTCATCAACGCGGACTCGGCAAACTCACACCCGTCGAGTTCAAGATAACCTTCGCACCAAACGCCGAAGCCAAGCAGCATGACCAATCACAACCGCCGTCAACTGAAGCCGCAGCAAACCCTCCAAGACCTCGACGTCAGAGTCATCAACGCCGTCACGGGCGAACTCCTCCGCGAACTCACCATCGATCCTGACCGCGACTACCAACCAAAAAAACAAAAAGGGTCCGACCCCCAAATGAGGGTTCGGATCTTTCCTGTCTCTTGCGAGATCACATTCGTAGCGGGGGCAGGATTTGATCCTGCGACCTCTGGGTTATGAGCCGCCGAAGCATCCGACGCCAACGAGCAGACCTGGACGCTCGATGACGGTCCTGAAAGGACCGTCATCGCCGATCACAAGCCCACCCACACCCGTCGGCATCGTCTGACGTCCAGCCACGTCCGGACATGCGTTGCCGACAATCTGCCGACACGGGGTTCTTTGGCGAATGCGTCGCCGTCGTCGACCTGCAACGTGCCCGAATGAACAACTCCGGCGTCCCCCGGGAGCCCGCGGCGACCGCTTCGGCTGGGGCACCTCGGAGTGTCTCGTCAGGGGGCGGCCGGCCCGCGGCTGCCTTCCTGCTCGATCAGTGCATCGAGGTCGCTGAGTCGGTCCAAGCCGCTGAGGGACTGGCCCATACGCGGGTTCGTGGCCAGACGTTCCCTGTTGTGGTGAAGGAATGCCCAGTAGCCGGCGGTGAAGGGGCAGGCATCTTTGCCGACTCGCTTCCGCGGGTCGTAGGTGCAGTCGGAGCAGTAGTCGCTCATCCGGTTGATGTAGGCACCCCCGGCCGCGTACGGCTTGGTGGCCATCACACCACCGTCGGCGAACTGCGACATCCCCACCACGTTAGCCACCATCACCCAGTCGT
>JBDTTS010000237.1:0-4256 GCA_039930525.1 Actinomycetes bacterium
GCCCACACCCGTCCCAAACTCGGGAGCGATCAGCGTTGGGCGACGAAACTGTTGCCTAGACAGCAGTTTCGTCGCCTCATCGCGACAGTTGCCGAACCACGCCCGGCCGCGTCGCTCAGCGACACCAGGCGAAGAGCTCGGGGCTCTTGGTGTGCAGCTTCACGACCTGGCCGAGTGACAGGTTGGAGCCCTCGGGCAGGTCGGCGAAGATCGGACCGGCTTCGGCGTCGGCCAGGGTGCTGTAGTCGATCTGCTTCTGCGCGGCGGCCTGCAGCAGACCGAGGTCCTTGAGGGTGCCAATTCCTGCCTGCGCGCAGTTCGCGCCCGCGTTGCTTGATGCCTGGGCTGGTGCGGCCATGCCAACCGACGCGGCGAAGGCAACGGCGCCGGCAAGAGCGAGGGTCTTCTTCATGGTGACTCCTTGGTGGAAGGGAACGAATGTCTCCCCTTCTCGGAACAACCCGCTCCTGGATGCACCTAGGCAGAAGTCTCCGCGCATGATCGACACCGCGTCAGCGTGCAGTCACAGAGCGTTGGATTTCGGCGTCCACAGCCCCCGAAGCCGTTGTGAGTCATGTCTCATTTCCATCACAACGGCCCAGGGCAGTGTCCGTTTTACACCTTTGCGCCCTGTGGACGCCGATCCTTGAGGTTGGCGGGATCCCGCAAGCCGTGGCTAGTGTCCTTCTTCGTGCGTCCGATCGGACGCGGTCCCTCACCGGACCACTGCGCCGGGATTCCCCGTCGGCGCTGACAGCCGGGATGAAGCCAGCAGACCACAGCGCGAGTTCGCGTCGCGCTGTTCTTCTGCCCGGTCCGTACGACGTCTGGAGTTACATGCTTGTCGCGCCTTTGACAGAACGCGTTGCCACGCTTCGCGCTCTCGGCGTCATCGCCCTCGGCACCTCGATCCTCGCAGCCGGCGTTGTCACCACGGCCACTCCCGCGTCAGCCGCCGACGGCAGGTCGGTCACACTCACCGTCGATGGGGTGTCCACGACCCTCCGCACGACGGCTCCCACCGTGCGAGACCTGCTCACCGAGCAGGGCGTCGACTACGACTCTTCCGACATCGTCAGCCCGGGCTACAGCAGCGACATCTTCGGCGGCATGGCGGTCTCGTGGACGCCGGCAACGCGCGTCTACGTACGCAAAAACGGCAAGCGCTCCGCCCACAAGGTCGTGAGCAACACGGTGCGCCAGGTGCGCAGCGAGCTCGAGCTGCCGACCGTCGGCGACCAGACCTTCGGCCGCCTCGAGACCTACGCGTACGAGAACGCCCTCCTCTACGGCCCCGGTGGCCGACAGCTGGCAGCCGACGAGAAGGTGCGCGAAGAGAGTGTCGCGGTCGTGCACAGGATTCGCGTCACGTTTCCGGACGACACCTTGCGGATCAAGCGCAAGGTCGTAAACGACCACAGCAAGCTGGTACGCAGCGGCGGCAAGCGCATCTACCGGGACGGCCGCAACGGTCGCAAGCGGGTCGTCTTCAAGAAGCGCTTCATCGACGGCAACCTCGCCAGCAAACAGATCGTCAAGTCGCGCGTGGTGAAGGAATCGAAGCGCCGCGTTGTCCGAGTCGGCACCGGCCCGAACTGGGTCGGTCTGGCCAACTGCGAGTCAGGCGGCAACCCGAACGCCGTCAACCCCTCAGGGTTCTACGGGCTCTATCAGTTCTCGCTCTCCACCTGGCGAGCAGTCGGGGGCAAGGGCAACCCGACCGACTACGGTTACTGGGAGCAGACCAAGCGCGCATGGAAGCTCTACAAAGTTTCCGGGCGCTCACCATGGCCGCACTGCGGAAGCCGGCTCTAACCACACTCTCCGGAGGTTCTGATGCAAGCACTGGTCACCACCGGACCTAACGGGCCAGGCCTCACGCTGGCTGACGTCGAACCTCCTCAGCCCGCGTCTGGCGAAGCCCTCATCCGGCTCACCGCGACATCACTCAACCGGGGAGAAGTACGTCACCTCGACGAAGAAGAGCCGGGCACGATCTTGGGCTGGGATGTCGTGGGCACCGTTGCACAACCGGCCACCGACGGCTCGAGTCCCGCACCGGGAACGCGGGTTGTCGGACTCGTAGGCACCGGTGGGTGGGCTGAGTACGTCGCCGTACCCACCCACGCGCTCGCCGCCATCCCCGACGCCGTCTCAGACGCCGCTGCAGCCGTGCTGCCCATTGCTGGGCTCACCGCATGGCGGGCGCTTGAGATGGGCAGGCTGCTCCTGGGGTCACGCGTCCTCGTCACGGGTGCCGCTGGCGGCGTCGGACGCCTCGCCGTCCAGCTTGCCAGCCTGGCAGGAGCGCACGTCACAGCCGTTGTTGGACGCCCCGAGCGTCGCGCTGGACTCGTCCAGCTCGGCGCGGCCGAAGTCGTCGTCGGCATCGACAACGCTGCCGGACGCTATGACCTCATCCTCGAGTCGGTCGGAGGCGCCTCCATGCGTCGCGCGTCCGAGGTGCTTGCCCCTGAGGGCACCCTCGTTACCTACGGCCGTTCGTCCGGTGAGGACGGCGCCATCGATCCCTATTGGTTCGGCGACCACTCAGGCGCCCGGATCGAGGGGCTACTGGTCTTCACCGAGGTCGATCGACACCGCCTAGGCACCACGCAACTCGACCAGATGCTCGCTCTGATCGCCGCTGGACGCCTCGACCCACAGGTCACGCGCACGGGCCTATGGAACGACCCGATGCCGTTGGTGCAGGCGTTGCTGGACCGTCAGGTCGACGGCAAGGCCGTGCTCACCGTCGCCTGACGTGTCCCGGCCGAAGTGGTGACGCACTCGGCCGTTCATGGTTATTGAGTGCAAACCGCTTCCACTCACCGCGCCCGCCCTCAGCCGTCAGCCGTATCCGAGAGCGTGCAACCGGTCATCATCGATGCCGAAATGGTGAGCGATCTCGTGCACCACGGTGATCCGCACCTCACGCACTGCCTCGTCCCAGTCACGGGCGAATCGAAGGGTGGGCCCGCGATAAATGGTGATCCGGTCTGGCAGCACCCCGGCATAGCTGCCGTCTCGCTCGGTGAGCGGGATTCCCTCGTACAGACCGAGCAGGTCAGGGCCCTCGTCGGCGGGCGGTTCTTCGGCGATCAGCACCACGACGTTCTGCATCAGCGTCGTCAGCTCTGGTGGGACGCCGTCGAGCGCCTCGGCAACCAACGTCTCGAAGGTGGTCGCGTCGATGGGTAGCACCCGGTCAGCGTAGAGCGGCGCCCACTACCCTTGACCCTTCACGCCCCCGAACACCCCGGAGTGCCCACCATGAACCGCCTACAAGACCTGCTCGGCGGAGATTTGCCTGTCCTCTTCGACGGCGGCATGGGCACACTGCTACAAGAACGTGGCCTCGAAGGTGGCGGATCCGGAGAACTGTGGAACCTCGAGCACCCGGACGTCATCCGCAAGATCCACACCGAGTACGCCGAGGCAGGCGCCCGCGTCCTCACGACCAACACCTTCGGCGGCACCGAACCGCGCCTCACGATGCACGACCTCGGCGACCGCGTCCACGAGCTGAACGAGGCAGCGGCCGCCATCGCCCATGAGGTCGCCGAACAGCACGGCGTGCTTGTCGGCGGCGATCTTGGCCCAACCGGCGAGCTGCTCTTTCCGATGGGCACGATGGACGAAGAGCAGGCAACGGCGCTGTTCGAGGCTCAGTTGCGCGCCCTGGTAGCCGGGGGCATCGACCTCATCCTGATCGAGACCATGAGCGACCTCGGCGAGGTCAAGGCCGCAGTGGCCGCTGCTGAGAAGGTGGCCCCCGAACTGCCGATCGTCGCGATGCTGAGCTTTGACACGAACCTGCACACGATGATGGGTGTGTCTCCCACGCAGGCGGTCGCTGAACTGGCCGACACGTCCGTCGACGCCGTCGGTGCCAACTGTGGCCGCGGCCTCGCCGAACTCGAGTCGATCATGGCGTCCATGGTGGACGTCCGAAACGGCGACCTCCTACTCATCGGCCAGTCGAACGCCGGACTGCCGCACCTGGTCGGCGACCAGTTCGTGTACGACGCGTCCGTCGAAGACGTGGCAGCGCACGCGCTCCGGCTGCGCGAGATGGGCATCGATCTGATCGGTTCATGCTGCGGATCGACTCCTGCCTTCACAGCGGCGATCCGCGACGCCCTAGCCGGCTAGCGGCGCTCTTTGTCCGGGCAGCCCCGGCTTTGGAGCATCTCGACCTCATCCCCTATGCTGAGCGGGCTTCCGGCGGAGCTAGCCCTCATCGTCTAGCGGCC
>JBDTTS010000238.1:0-4248 GCA_039930525.1 Actinomycetes bacterium
ATGGCTTCGCTGCGCTCGCATTTGCGGCCTCTTTGGGGTGGGGGGTCGTCACATCGGCCATCACCGTCTTGGTGGTGCAGGGCAGCCTCACCGCGTTGGGTGCCGTAGTGGGTGAAGTGTTGAGCGAGGCACAGGTAGCGGCACTTACCGCGACGGGCGGTGTCCTGTTGCTCGGCGTCGGATTGCGGCTTCTGCGAGTCAGGGTTCTACCCGTTGCAGACCTGCTTCCCGCTTTGATCCTCGCCCCGGTCTTCGTGGGTACTTTGACAATTTTTCTCGATTCGTGACCCAGAACGGGTGACCAGCCACCGCTCCCGTGGCTATGCTCCGCAACGACCGCTAAGCACCCAGCGTGGTGTCCCCACCGGTCAGTCGCACCACGCGAGGGAGTCCTGAGAGTGGTTCATTGGTCGGTCACCCGGATCATCGCCCTCGTCGTCGCCGCCCTCGGAGTACTCGGAATAGTTGCGGTTGTCGCCGCTCCCGCCAACGCCGAGGGCGAAGCGGTCCAAGGCACATTGCGCGAACTCAGCAGCGCTCCAGTGGCTGGGGTCACCATCACCGTCAGCGATGACAGCGGATTCTCCGAGAGCACCGAGACGGACGCTGAAGGGGTGTGGGTCGTCGAGGTACCCGGCCCCGGCGAGTACTCGGTGCTCCTCGACGAGGAAACGCTGCCAGATGGCACCACGCCACCGACCGTGAACCCGGTCATCACGACAGCGGATCCAGGGACACCCAGATTCATCAACTTCCGTCTGGGCGAGAATGAGCGAAACGTCCAGACCCGTTGGGACAGGGCGGCGCAGCTGTCGGTCGAGGGTGTGCGATACGGCCTCATCCTCGCTCTTGCGGCCGTTGGCTTGTCACTGATCTACGGGACGACGGGCCTGACCAACTTCGCTCACGGCGAGATCATGACGTTCGGTGCCATCGCCACCTGGTTTTTCAATGTCAACGTCGGAATCAACTTGATCCTGGCCGCGGTGCTGGGAGTGATCACGGCTGGAATCTTCGGCTGGGCCCAGGAACGCGGCCTCTGGCGACCGCTCCGAAAACGGGGCACTGGTCTGATCGCCATGATGATCGTCTCGATCGGATTCGCCCTTGCCTTGGCGAACATCTACTTGATCGTCTTTGGCGGCGCCAGTCGTCCCTACGGCGACTACGACACGCAGGCAGGTATCGAGTTCGGTTCGGTGAGCCTGACGCCGAAGGACATGATCTCAATGGTCGTTGCCGCCCTGATCCTGGCAATCGCCGGCCTCGCCTTGATCAAGACGCGGATCGGCAAGGCCACCCGGGCCGTCGCCGACAACCCCGCTCTGGCCGCCTCGTCCGGCATCGACGTGGACCGGGTCATCATGGTGGTCTGGATCAGCGGGGCAGCACTCGCCGGGCTGGGCGGAGTCATGCTGGCAATGACCCAGCAGGTCTCGTACTTGATGGGGACCCAGACGCTGCTGCTGATTTTCGCCGCCGTCACGCTCGGCGGGTTGGGCACTGCCTTTGGTGCCTTGGTGGGCAGCCTTGTCGTCGGCATGCTCATCCAGCTCTCGACGCTCTGGATAAACCCTGAGCTGAAGAACGTGGGCGCGCTGCTGGTGATGATCATCGTTTTGATGGTCAGACCTCAGGGAATCCTTGGCCGACGAAGCAGGGTGGGGTGAGTCGCTGATGGACTGGGGATTCATCTTCACAGCGTCGCTGTCCGCGACCATCGGGATCAGCGCGATCGTTTACTGCCTCGGGGCGATCGGACTCAACATTCAGTTCGGCTACACCGGGCTCCTCAACTTCGGCCAGGCTGCCTTCCTCGCCGTCGCCGGGTACGGCTTGGCGACCACGGTCACCACCCTCGGGCTGAACTTCTGGGTCGGAATCTTGGTCGGCATGGGCGCCACCGTGGTGCTCGCTGTCATCTTGGGTATCCCGACCCTGCGCCTCCGTGCTGACTACCTCGCCATCGTGACCATCGCTGCCGCCGAGATCCTCCGTCTCACCCTTCGGTCGGTCGCGTTCAAGGACACGTTCGGCGGCTCCGACGGTCTTCAGCAGTTCTCTGACCCTTTCTACGATCTGAACCCGATCGCGCCCGGCGCCTACGACTTCGGTCCCTTCAAGTACAACGAGAAGGCTTGGTGGGTGATCATCGTCGGATGGTCGCTCGTGGCGATCTGGACGCTGCTGGTCTTCCTGCTCATGCGCAGCCCGTTTGGCCGGGTACTCCGCGGCATCCGCGAGGATGAAGATGCTGTGCGAAGCCTTGGCAAGAACGTGTACTGGTACAAGATGCAGGCGCTGATCATCGGTGGTCTCAGCGGCGCCTTCGCGGGCTTCATGCTGGCGCTCGGCCAGTCGGCGGTCTCGCCTGACGCCTACGCCACCAACCTCACGTTCTTGATCTACGTCGTGCTCATCATCGGCGGCGCGGCCCGCGTGTTTGGGCCGATCCTGGGCGCGCTGATTTTCTCCTTCCTCTTCCAGTTCGTCGACGTCGTGCTCGATCAGGCGGTCAACACCGGATTGATCACGTTCATCACCAGTACTCAGGCCGCCCAGATCCGACTCGTCATGGTCGGTGTGGGTTTGATGCTGCTGATGATCTATCGACCTCAGGGCATCCTGGGTGACCGGAAGGAGTTGCAGCTCGATGAGCGCTGACCCATCGATCGCCAGCGGCCGACAACAAGCTGTTGCCGCACTGGCCGACCTGCCCCGAGAGCCTGGTGTAGCCAAGCCCGACCCGATTCTCATCGCTGACAACGTGGTCCGCAGGTTCGGTGGTCTCACCGCGGTCGACGTCGACCACGTCGAGGTGCAACGCGGGGCGATCACTGGGCTGATCGGCCCCAACGGAGCCGGCAAGACCACCTTCTTCAATCTGCTGACCGGCTTCGACAAGGTCGATGAGGGCGAGTGGACGTACAACGGGAAGCCGATCCAGGGTGTCCCTCCCTACCGAGTGGCGCGGATGGGCATGGTGCGCACCTTTCAGCTGACCAAGGTGCTCACCCGGCTGACCGTGATCGAGAATATGCGGCTGGGCGCCACGGGACAGCGCGGCGAACGCGTCCTCCCAAGCTTCATCAAGCCTCTGTGGAGTGGACAGGAGCGCGAGATCACCGAGCGCGCCGACGAGTTGCTCAGACGGTTCAAGCTGGACACCAAGCGTGAAGACTTTGCCGGGTCACTCTCCGGTGGGCAGCGTAAACTGCTCGAGATGGCACGTTCTCTCATGGTCAACCCCGAACTGGTCATGCTCGATGAGCCCATGGCAGGCGTCAACCCAGCCCTCACCCAGTCGCTACTCGGACACGTCAAGAACCTCCGCGAGCTCGGTATGACCGTCCTTTTCGTCGAGCACGACATGGACATGGTCCGGGATATCTCGGACTGGGTCATCGTCATGGCCCAGGGCAAGATCATCGCCGAGGGGCCCCCTGACGAAGTGATGGCCGACACCAGGGTGATCGACGCCTACCTGGGCGCCCACCACGACCAGTCTCTCGCGGAGATCTCTGAAGAAGGCGGACTCGATGTGGCCGGGGAGATCCTCGACACGGACGGCGGTGACACGGCATGAGCAGCCCCATGACCAACCCTGCAGGCGGGCTCACTCCCGGAGAGGTGCACGCCGCCGAGGTCGAGATCGACCAGGATCGGGACCACGCGGCTCCCGATCGCAGCGCGCACCTGGCGGCGATGCCAAACGCGTTGGTGATTGCCGACAACCTGGTCGCCGGCTATCTGCCGGGCGTCAACATTCTCAATGGCTGCGATCTGTATGCCAATCGCGGCGAGTTGGTAGGCATCATCGGGCCGAACGGTGCGGGTAAGTCGACGCTCCTGAAGGCGCTGTTCGGCTTGGTGCGCGTCCATGAGGGACAGGTGCTCCTAGATGGCGAAGACATCACCAACCTCAAGCCCAATCGACTTGTTTCCCAGGGCGTCGGCTTCGTGCCGCAGAACAACAATGTGTTCCCGAGTCTGACCATCGAGGAGAACCTTCAGATGGGGGCCTTCCAGGCACCCAAGAAGTTCGCCGAGCGGTTCGACTTCGTTGCCTCGCTCTTTCCTACGCTGATCGACCGACGCAAGCAGCCGGCTGGCTCGCTGTCAGGAGGCGAGCGGCAGATGGTGGCCATGAGCCGCGCGCTGATGATGGATCCATCGGTCATCCTGCTCGACGAGCCGTCTGCGGGGCTCTCACCCGTGCTGCAGGACGAGGTCTTCGTTCGGACCAAG
>JBDTTS010000239.1:0-4246 GCA_039930525.1 Actinomycetes bacterium
AGCCCACATGGCCAAGACCCTATGCGGCCAACGTCCATCCGACGGCTTCGGCACAAGGTCACGAATCGGCCACGACGACGACCGCCGACGGGGCGCCCAGAGATCAACGACTCGACCTGATCATGGCTCTGGGGCAACACCCTGGGAATAAAGTGCGCCCCCTCGCACCACAGTTGCACCGGAGTCGGCATAATCGGGCGCGTGTCGACATCATCCGTGGCCGCGCCTACCCAGATTCAGGCACCCAACCGGCCCAACCTCGTCAGCGTCGGAACGATCGTTTGGCTCTCCTCCGAGTTGATGTTCTTCGCGGCGCTGTTCGCGATGTACTTCACCGTTCGTCAGGTCACGCTTCCTGATGCGTGGCCGCCGGAGGACGTCCGCCTGAACATCGTCTTCGCCTCACTGAACACCGCCGTCCTCGTCACCTCGTCGCTGACCTGTCAGCTGGGGGTCTTTGCCGCTGAGCGCGGTGACGTGGTGGGTCTGCGCAAGTGGTTCGCGATCACCTACTTGATGGGTGCGGTCTTCGTCGCCGGGCAGGTGTTTGAGTACACCGAGCTGGTGCACGAGGGACTGACGCTCAGCTCGTCACCCTACGGATCGGTGTTCTATCTGACGACCGGCTTCCACGCCGCACACGTGTCGGGTGGATTGATCGCCTTCCTCTTTGTCCTCGCCACCACGTACATCGCCCGAAGGTTCGACCACGACCAGGCCACCCGAGCAATCGTCGTGTCGTACTACTGGCACTTCGTCGACGTCGTGTGGATCGCGCTGTTCGCGACGATCTACTTCATCCAGTAGCCACTCACCAGGGAACCTCTCGTGACATTTCTGCTCGCCAGACGCCGCAGCCCATGGGCCACGGCACTGCTTCTGTTCCTTGCCCTTGTGGCAGTGGGTGGCATCTACGCGGTGGCTTCCGGGTCGACCCAGGCTGAGGCCACCACACCCAGCGCGTCCACGACCCTGATCGAAGAGGGCCGCGAGCTCTTCCTCGAAGGCTGTTCGTCATGCCACGCCCTGAACGCCGACGGCGCTTTTCAGCCGGATGGCTCCGTGGCCGGGCCGAGTCTGATCGGGGTGGGCGCCGCGTCCGTCGACTTCCAGGTTTCGACCGGTCGCATGCCTGGCGCAGCCCCTGGGGCACAAGCCAAGGCCAAGGAACCGATCTTCAACGAAGAAGAGACCGCAGCCCTTGCTGCCTACATCGGATCACTCGCCCCAGGGCCGGCAATACCGTCACCTGACGAGTACGACACCGCGGGCATCTCGCCCGAAGAGTTGGCACTCGGTGGCGAGTTGTTCCGGGCCAACTGTGCTTCGTGCCACGGCGCGTCCGGCAAGGGTGGTGCGCTCACCGATGGCAAGTACGCGCCCTCGCTCGCCGAGACGACGCCTCGAAACATCTACCAGGCCATGCTCATCGGCCCGCAGAACATGCCGAACTTCCCCGACACCACGCTGCGCCCTGAAGACAAGCGCGCCATCATTGGATACATCGAGGCAATTCGCGAAAGTCCGAACAATGGCGGCATCGATGCAGGGCGACTCGGCCCGGTCACCGAAGGCATCGTGCTGTGGACCTTGGGCCTCGGTGCCCTTATCTCGGTTGCGATCTGGATCGGAGTCAAGGCCAAGTGACGATCGAACCCCATGGCTCGGAGAACGACCTGCCCGAGCACAAACTGCGGCGTGCCGACGTCGACCCCAAGGCGGCTAAGCGCGCTGAGCGTCAGGTCGGCTTCATGTTCCTCGCATCCGGGTTGGCCAGCGCGGCCTTCGTCGTTGCGTACATCATCACGCCGGTCGACGAGGACATTCCCCTGCCGGGCTTCGGCACGACCAACGCCTCGAACCTGCTACTCGGCATCACGATGGGCTTGGCTCTGTTCCTCATCGGTGCCGCAGCCATTCATTGGGCGAAGAAGTTGATGCCCGACGTCGAGGTCGTGCAGAGCCGTGCACCCGAGGCCTCAGAGGCAGAGCACCGGGACGCCCTTCTCGGCGAATACCAGCGCGGCATCGATGAGAGCGGCGTCAAGCGTCGTCCCTTCATCCTCGGCAGCATGGCGGCCGCTTTAGGTCTGGCCGGCCTTCCGGCCATCGTTCTCCTGCGCGACCTAGGGCCGCTCCCGGGCGCCGTCCTTACCGAGACCATGTGGGAACCCGGCATGCACATCCTCATCGCCGAGACGAATCAGAAGATCCGCCCTGAAGACATGGAGGTCGGCACGCTGATCAGCGCCGTGCCAGAGGGGATCGAAGAGGTAATGGAAGAGGAGGGAAACCTCAACGCGCTCGCCAAGGCCGCGGTGATGCTGATCAGGATGGACCCGACCGAGATCGTCGCCGACCAGACGCCGGCTGGTGCAGAGCCGTGGACCTATGAAGGGATCCTGTGCTTCTCCAAGATCTGCACGCACGTGGGATGCCCACTAGGGCTCTACGAGCAACTCACCCACCACATGCTCTGCCCGTGCCACCAATCCACATTTGATCTTGCTGACGCTGGCAATGTGATCTTCGGCCCGGCCGCCCGATCATTGCCTCAACTGGCGATCACCGTAGATGACGACGGATACTTAGTTGCTCGCGAAGGTTTCGCTGAGCCGGTTGGACCGAGCTTCTGGGAGCGCGGATGAGTACGAGCAAGGTGGAGCAAGCTGGCGGCGCCGGTTACGTCTGGGTAGACGACCGCGTTCCAGCCTCTAAATACCTGAAGAAGCAGCTCGGCAAAATCTTCCCCGACCACTGGTCGTTCATGCTCGGCGAGATCGCGTTGTACAGCTTCATCATCTTGTTGCTGTCCGGCACGTTTCTGAGCCTGTGGTTCAAGCCCTCCATGGTGGAGGTCGTGTACGAGGGCTCCTACCTGCCGCTCAACGGCGTCAAAATGTCCGAAGCCTTCGCGTCCACGCTCGACATCAGCTTCGACATCCGTGGCGGTCTGCTGATGCGGCAGATCCACCACTGGGCTGCGCTGTTCTTCGTCGCTGCGATCTCGGTTCACCTGATGCGCGTCTTCTTCACTGGCGCATTCCGCAAGCCCCGTGAGACCAACTGGATCATCGGCGTCGGGCTCCTCACACTGGCCCTCCTCGAAGGGTTCGCTGGCTATTCGCTGCCGGACGATCTGCTCTCGGGCACAGGCCTGCGAATCGCCCAGGGCATCATGCTCTCGCTCCCTGTCGTCGGCACCTACTTGTCCTTCTTCGTCTTCGGCGGAGAGTTTCCTGGCACCGACTTCATCCCCCGCTTGTACACGGTGCACGTGCTGCTCGTCCCCGGCATCATCCTTGCCCTGATCACCGTGCACTTGATGCTCGTTTGGTTCCAGAAGCACACCCAGTTCCCCGGCAAGGGCCGCACAGAGCGCAATGTCGTGGGCTATCCCCTGTTCCCGGTGTACGCGGCCAAGGCCGGCGGCTTCTTCTTCGTCGTATTCGGCGTCACCGCCCTGATGGGTGGGCTGTTCCAGATCAACCCCATCTGGCTGTACGGGCCTTACATCCCCGACCAAATCACCGCGGGATCGCAGCCCGACTGGTACATCGGCTGGCTTGAGGGCGCCCTGCGACTCATGCCTAACATCGAGATCGTGCTGTTCGGCCAATGGAATCTGATGCTCAACATCCTGTTCCCAGCCGTGATCCTGCCGGGCCTGATCTTCACAGCGATGGCGCTCTATCCGTTCATCGAACAGTGGGCGACCGGCGACAAGAGCCCGCACCATTTGCTCGACCGTCCGAGGAACGCTCCGACACGCACCGCCATCGGCACCATGAGCCTTTCGTTCTACATCCTGCTGTGGGTACAGGGCGGAAACGACCTGATTGCCTCGACGTTCGACGTAGACGTCCTTGGCATCACATGGTTCATGAGAGTGGCCATCTTCGTGGTGCCGCCTCTGGTCTTCGTGGTCACCAAGCGCATCTGCTTCGGCCTCCAGCGCCGCGATCGCGACAAGCTGCTGCACGGATACGAGTCAGGCGTCATCAAACGCCTACCCAACGGCAAGTACTACGAGCAGCACCAGCCGATCTCTGACGAGGAGCGCGCGGTCATCATGGCTCGTCACGACGCGCCACTGCCTCTTCCGATGCCCCAGAAACACGATGCCAACGGCATCAAGCAGAAGGGCTATGGCGTCAAGCTGCTCAGGGCCAAGCTCTCGCACTTCTTCTACGATGAGCGGCTCCCGGTTCCTACTGCCGCCGAGATCGAAGAGGCCAACCACCAC
>JBDTTS010000240.1:0-4228 GCA_039930525.1 Actinomycetes bacterium
GACAATGAGCAGCCCGACAAGCCGGGAAGCACGGAATTAACCGGCCCGATAACGCCAGGCATGGGCGCCGACAATGAAGAGTATATGGCGATCTTGCAGCACCTCGGGGCCGGCAACGATGCCATCAATCCCACCGATCCATCCACGTCGGGATTCCGCATGACGCTCAAGGGTCGGGAACTGATCGTCGGACTCGTCGAGTTTCAAGACTCTCCGGCAACTCGGGTCGCAATCACTGCCCGTGTCACCGCAGCAAACCCCAAGTGGAGCATTGTGTGGCAACTGGTGCCGTTCAGCGGTGCGCAGCTGCTGAAGGCGCACGCCCAGATCGCTGCCGACTACGCCGAGTTGGAAGCTGCAGGCGCTGATGTCTTTGACGTCACCATCACGCTCGAAGGCTTGCAAGTCAACGTCCGCGAACCGAGCACAGTGGATCGCGCGAAGCCGGTCTTGCAGCAGCGCTACGGACCAATCATTGCCGAAGTGTTCTCCGCAATCCCAACACCTGCCGCATCGACGCCCGTTGGTTAACGTCCGCAATGGCGCGAGCGGTGGAAACGGAACTGGCGATGAGCGCTAGATCGATGTACCAAGTCCCTCGGTGTCGAACACGTCGGGACCCTCGAGTGTGGACAACGGCGCGAAGGACTGGACAGGACCGTGAGCGACGGCCAGATGGACACCATCGGCTGCCATAATCCCGGCATGATGTTCCGCAGAAAGAGCAAAGACAAAGCAGTTGCGGCGGCGCTGGAGGGGCCTTTGAACTCGTGGCTGAAGGAGGGCAATCAGCGAGCCCTCGAGGCGCTGCGTAGAAATCGCGAGTGGGGCATCGAGGCGGCTGAGAAATGGTTCTTTGACCAAGACACGGCGCTACTGACCTTCACGTTCCCCCAGAGAGTTGTAGTCACACCATTCCAGTTCCTCGGCAGTCACAACGCCAAGACGGGAACGTGGATGTGGGCGTGGGCCAACGACAGCATCAATCCTCGACTCAAAGCCGACTCCATGGCTCTGCGCGATGTTGGCGAGGTGCTCGGCCACCAGATCTTCACCGAGAGAATTCTCATCGTCTCGGAGGAAGACGCTGATTGCATGGCCCTTCTCGCTTTGGAACGAAGCAGGCATGACGGCCTATATAAGGCACCAGACGGAGAACACGTGACCTTCCTGAGCTTCGGGCAGCCTTTCTCGCCCTAGTGTCCGTCGGGTCCGGCTGCACCTGCGCTCGTTTGACAGCGTCGCGGCCGGCCGGCGGACCGCTAGATCGTGTTGAACTCGCCTCCGGATGGATCATTCAACGTGACGGGCTGTCCAGTCCGATAGACCCTCCAATTCCATAGGAGGCGGAGGGAATCTATCCAGCACAAACGTCCGCTTCTGGCGCATTCCGCGCGTTCGATCAGGGATCCTCTGAGGGACGGTCACGGCGAACCCCTATGGGCCCGGCGGGCTGATGCGGTCGCCGTCCGACTTCGGGACTCGACTCACTCTCATGCATGTCGAGTTGAGGATGTTCCGTCGAGCCCGAGGACGTCAGGGAGCCGCGCTCGCAAGAAGCAGCTAGCCGACCTTGCCGCCGCCCCCGCGTCGGGGCTTCCTGCGGCGGTTCTCAAGCCGGCGGCAGCGTCACGGCGCGGTCACCGGTTGGCTCTGGCCAGGAGATAGGCGCCCGTGAAGCTGAGCACCGCTTCCGGGGTCGCGCCGATCACCTCAATAAGCTCGCCGCCATGTATGTAAACCATGGCCAGCGACGTCGATGCGCCGTGGACCAGGCGCACCTGGCTGCCAGAGAGCACATGGTTCGTGACGGTCGTCTTGCCGGGTATGAACCCTTGGACGCCCTTGACCCCGCCGGCCAACAGCTCGCTGACTGGCTTCTTATCCATGAGTGCCGTGAGCTTGGGGTTGTACTGCATGATCACGATTGCCGCGATGCGAGTGCCCGAACCGTCCGTGATCCCGCGAC
Source organism: Actinomycetes bacterium (assembly GCA_039930525.1). Lineage (GTDB taxonomy): Bacteria > Actinomycetota > Actinomycetes > JAHEKZ01 > JAHEKZ01 > JAHEKZ01. The sequence continues at coordinate 1,970 of JBDTTS010000240.1, forward strand.
CCACGACCGAAGTGACCATTCCCGTCGCATCCAGTCCATCGGTCATCGGTTTCAGCTCAGGGGGCAGAGCGGTGTAGCTGTACCTCGGAACGGGTATCACCGTGAGCTCTTCGCCAATGGCTGTCGTGGTCGAGGCAGAGGTTGTGCTGGGACTAGGCGACGCGAGGGTCTGTGTTGACGTTGACGCGGCCTTGGTCCGTTCGGTTGCCTTGGTTAGCAGCGCGGTCGTCTGCTCGAGCGTGAACGTCGTGGCCGACGGGGCGATTACCGACAGGCCCACCTCGACCTGGCCCACGAGCGATCCGGCGTTGAATCCGCGGAGCTCGACGTTGTGTCCCTGGACGGTGCCGGTCAACGCCATCGTGTAGATGAAGGCGGCGTCGCTGCCGGGAACCGTCACTGCGCCGCGCTTGGCCGAGAAGGACGTGACAATGAACCCCGAGCTGGCCAGAGCGGCTGTCAGCTGGGATTTGAGGCAGTCAGGTGCCTTGCTGCTCGTCATGTCCGCCAGTTGCTTCTTGGCGTCGGCGGTGGAGGTCGCGACATCGGCCGAGGAGTCGATTTCGAGGTCACCTTTAGAAAAGGCCGTGCCGAAGTTACGGGTGAGGTAGGTGGGGGCGCTGACGCCCAGGCAGGTGGCCATCTTCGCGTCCAGCTCGTCGTTGCTGGCGTCGTGCGTCTGCGCGTTTGTCGTGTAGCCGGGCAGGTCGGCATCAGTGAGCACGGCTGCGGCCGCGAGAATTTTCGCCTTCGCGAGCGTGAGAGCGACCGTGGCCGGGGCGGCCGTGGCTGCCGAAGATCTTGTCGAGGTCGTGGACTGGGAGCTACCGGCTCCGCATCCGGTTAAGGCGACGGCTGCGCAGAGGGCAAGGACGAGGGACCGGGGCGACATCACGTGCGCAGCGTACAAGGGACGAAACTGTCGCGTACTGGGTTTGATGGAGATCAAGCCTGGAGGTCACATTGAGCAGGTTTGAGAGGATGACTCGACCTCCATCGCAACGTCCTCTTTTGGCGCATTCCGGTAACCAGATGTTCCGAGATCCCGGTTCTCAGATTCACCAGAACGACGGTGTGATGATGGCTACCATTGCTCTCACCCATCACGGGCGTAATCGGAACGGGTAAAGAGGACATTCTCATGAAACGTGGAGCAGTTCGCGTTGGGGTGCTTCTCGTCTACATGGTTTTGTGTTGGCCGATTTGGCCGTACCTGAAGGGGCACTGGTACGCCCCCGTGGTCGTGGCCCCCATCTTGATGGTGCTGTGGTGGGTGCAGAACAAATGGCTGCTGCCCCTAGTGCCCAAGGAAGAACCCAAGGACGCTGAAAGCATCTCGATGCGCGGTCGATGACGACCAAACCTTGCCGTGGAATTGGGACAGAAGACTCTGCGGGCCTTCGCCGCTAGCCCAGCATCGTCAACGTCCGCATCTGGCGCGATCCGCTCGCATTCACTGGAGCGTGCCGATACCTGTGACACCCTCTAAGTGGACCCGCGTTAGGCGATGGGCTGCCGCCCGGCTCATCGTCCGCATTTGAAGAGGGAGCCAGCCCGTTCAAGCCGGGCCGGGAGGGCCTCCATCTATCCACGCGTGTGCACTCATTTGGCGCGGAGCGGTAAACGCGACTCTGGCGATGAGCGGATGTGTCGATCGGCTCGCTAGAAGTCCTCCGCCTTGATGTTCAGAGAAGTCAGAGCTGCTTGTCGCTCGTCTGCTGGAAGCCATTCGACGGTGTAATCGCCATCGTGGGCGTTACCGCTTTCCCACTGGAAGACACCGTGTTGCATCGGCTCGACCATGAGCCATTGTGGGGGGTAGTCCTCGTCGGAAGGCTCACGGTCGCCATTGATCCAGACCACGATGTACCAGACCCAGTGTTGAAGGCTAAATGGCCGACTTGGCGACCAAAAGGTACTCAGGCTGGTTGCGACATGGCCGGCTACCTCACCGTTGCGTATCAGCACGGCGACCCCTCCGTCGAACGGTTCAAGGGCAGGGTCGTACGGGGGGCGCTTGAGCATTGCATGAGCATGCCAGAAGTAGGTTGCTCCTCTTGCGAGGCCGCTCGCTCTATGCCGCTGTTGGCGTGCGATCGTGTCGATGAGCGGACGTCCGCTCATCGGGGTTATGCACGTGATAATCCGGCGCCTGTAGGTGCCACCAGACGTGTTGCCCAACATCTTGGGCAACAGCCGCTGGAAGACGTACTCTCCGCACACGGGAAGGAGCAGCATGCCACTCGATCTGCCGGCCAG
>JBDTTS010000241.1:0-4212 GCA_039930525.1 Actinomycetes bacterium
CGGGATCTACGCTGACTGCATGTGCCGAAGCATCAAGACCCTGCGCCCGCCGTACACCGATTCACCCACCGAGGCAGACATGCGGGCGGCCGCGCTGCAGTACGTGCGCAAGATCTCGGGGTTTCGAGCCCCCGCAGCCCACAACCGCGCTGCCTTCGATCGGGCCGTTGAGGACGTCGCCAGTGCCACAGCCACTCTCCTCGCGTCGTTGGAGGTCAGGGGCCAGCTGCCGACTCAGCCCTGAACCTCGCAGTCACAGCAGCTGAGGGTTCGGTAGCAGCAACTGCCGCAGCGCCGACCCAGAGGCGAGGTCGTCCAGAGCATCAGCCGCGTCCTCGAGTGGACGTCGCGCCGAGATCATCGCCTCAAGGTCGAGCTCGCCTGTCATGAAGCGGTCGACCAGGTCGGGAATGTCGCGATGCGGAACGCAGGAGCCGTAGTTCGACCCCAGGATGCGCTGCTCGGACTCGGCGAGGACCAGCGGCTCAAAGGACGCCGTCGCACCGGCCGGGGGCAGGCCGACCACGACGGCCGCTCCCCCGATTCCCAGCGCTGCGATCGCCTGCTGAGTGGTGAGAATGGCGCCGATCGCGTCAAAGATGAAGTCGAGCCCCTCTGGCACGAGCGCCTGCAACTGCTGGACGACGTCGCCTGCCCGTCCATCGACGGTGTCGGTGGCCCCAAGTTTGAGGGCCAACTCAAGCTTGGCAGGCACGAGGTCGACGGCCACGATTCGGCTGGCGCCGACCATGCGAGCGCCCTGCACGCACGAGAGCCCGACACCTCCGCACCCGATGACGGCAACTGTCGCCCCGGCCGGAACCTCGGCGGTACTTCGCACCGCACCAACACCTGTCGCCACCGCACACCCGACGAGGGCGATCGCGTCAAGCGGTGCATCTGATCGCACCTTGATCGCACCGGAGGCGGGAACCACCGCCCGTTCGGCGAACGAGGAGACGCCGAGATAGTGGTAGCAAGGTTCGCCGTCAACACTTAGCCGAGACGTTCCGTCGAACAGGGTGCCGCCCGCCGCGATCACCTCGAGCGACTTCTGACACTGCGCCACACGACCGGCCATGCAGTAGCGGCACTCCCCGCAGGATGGCACCCATGACAGAACAACGTGATCATCGACGGCCAGGTCACTCACGCCGTCGCCCACGGCGATGATGACGCCAGAGCCTTCGTGCCCCAGCACCACTGGGGTTCGGTGCTCCCACTCACCTCTGACCATGTGAAGGTCGCTGTGACAGACACCGGCGGCGGCAATGGCCACCTCGACCTCGTTCGGGCCGGGCGGCGCCAGGTCGACGGTCTGCACGAGGATGGGCTGATCAGGGGCGCGGAACACCGCTGCCGAGAGAGAGGTCATCGGGCCTGCCTACCCCACGCCGGCGACTCGATCAATGGTCTTGGCGCGGCAACCTGGTTAGCGTGACTGTGACGCACGTCCAAGGAGGCAGCATGAGCGAGCAAGTCTGGTCCGACGTCGACACCTTCATCGGCGACCACCTGGGCGTTTCCGACGCCTCGCTCGAGGCCACCCTTTCGAGCAGCCAGACGGCTGGGCTTCCCGAGATCGCTGTATCCCCGCCGCAGGGCAAGTTGCTGATGCTGCTGGCCGCATCCATCGGCGCCACCCGGATTCTGGAGATCGGCACCCTCGGTGGCTACAGCACCATCTGGTTGGCCCGCGCCCTGCCCGGCGACGGCGAACTGGTGACCTGCGAGTACTCCAGCGAGCATGCACTCGTCGCCCGAAAGAATGTGGACGGCGCGGGCGTTGGTGGCCTTGTCGATATCAGGATCGGTGCCGCGCTGGACACCTTGCCAACGCTGACCGGACCGTTCGACCTCACGTTCGTCGACGCCGACAAAGAGAACAACGCCGACTACTTCCGGTGGGCGTTGACGCTCAGCAGGCCAGGATCGCTGATCATCATCGACAACACGGTGCGCAGCGGAGCCATCGTTGACACCGCTCGCGACGACTCGGCCACCCAAGGCACCCGCGACCTGTACGAAGCGGTGAAGAGCGAACCGCGAGTCTCGGCCACCGCCATCCAGACGGTGGGAAGCAAGGGCTACGACGGGTTCTTGCTGGCCCGCGTCCAGTCGTGACCGCAACTTCTTTGGGCGACGAATCTGGCGTCAGGACAGCAGTTTCGTCGCCCAATATCTCCCCGGCTAGACCTTGACCGCTTGCAGCGTGTAGCTGCACGCCAAACGCTCTGGGCGATCAGTCAGCCGCCATTCGCCAGCCTCGTCCACGGTCATCTGTCCGGGCAGCGCATCCCACGGCACCGAGTCATGCTCAACCAGCCCAGTCACCTGCATTCCCACGGCGGTGAGTGCGGTGATGATCTCGCCCAACCCGTGGTTCCACGAGTGTGTGAGGTTGTTGCGGAACTCGACGTCGGTCTCGACGTACGTCCCTTCGTCCTCATCGACCAGCGGGTGCTCGGTCTCGAAGTACGAGTAGTCGACAACGATCCAGTCGGTACGTGACTCGTCGATCGCCCACAACATCGGGTGCCCCTCGCGGATAAAAAGACGTCCGCCTGGCTTGAGTAGGTCAGCCACGACCTGGGCCCACTCGGCCACGTTGGGAAGCCAGCAAAGGGCACCGACGCCGGTGAAGACGAAGTCGTATCCGTGATAGCCAAGCAGGCTGGGGGCTGCGTACACATCGGCTTCGAGAAAGTCGATGGAGGTGCCAGTGGCGTCCGCCAGCGTCCGGGCCTCCTCCAGCGAGCGCGGCGAGAAGTCGACTCCGGTCATCGTGGCACCCAACCGAGCCAGCGAAAGCGTGTCGGTGCCGATGTGGCACTGCAGGTGAACGCCGCGCTGCCCCTCGAGCGAGCCCAGAAGCGGCAGGTCGAATCGGATGACCTGCGATAGGTAGCTCACATCATCGAGGAATCGCTGAACCCCGTACTCAGGCGACGCTGCGTGCGCCCCCGCCCGCTCGTCCCAGTTGGCGCGATTGACGCGGACGTATTCGGGGGTGTTGTCGCCAGAGGTCATACCTGAACTCTGCCACGAACCAAGCCTCGGTGTGCAGCCTCTGCGTCAGCGGGCGAAGAGCCCCAAGAACTCGTAGGCCACGTTCGCTGCAGCGATCGTCGTGAGTTCGGCGTGGTCGTACGCCGGCGCGACCTCCATGACATCGGCACCCACGATGGTGGCGTTGCCTGCGAGGCCGCGCAGGATCTGCTGCAGCTCGCGGGTCGTGAGGCCGCCCGGTTCGGGTGTGCCTGTTCCTGGCGCGTGGGCCGGATCGAGGACGTCGATGTCGACCGAGAGGTAGACGGGGCGATCCCCCACCCGCTCGAGCACGCGGTCGATGGCATGCCCGACTCCGCGTTCGGCGACGTCCATGGTGGTGACGGTGGCGAACCCCAGCTCGCGGTCCTGGTCGAGGTCACCGGTTGAGTAGAGCGGGCCGCGTGTTCCGACGTGAGCTGATGTATCGAGCGCAAGCACCCCCTCTTCCACGGCTCGCCGAAACGGTGTCCCGTGCGTGTAGGGCATGTCGAAGTAGGTGTCCCACGTGTCGAGGTGTGCGTCGAAGTGCACCAGCGAGATCGGTCCATGCTTGGCGGCATGTGCGCGCAGCAGCGGCAGCGACATGGTGTGGTCGCCTCCGAGCGTGATGATCCGGTCGACCTGTCCGAGAAGTTCGGAGGCCCCCCGCTCGACAGCGCCAACCGCGGCGGTGATGTCGAACGGATTGCAGTCGATGTCGCCGGCATCAGCCACCTGATGAACGTTCCACGGCTCGACGTCCAGGAACGGGTGATAGGGACGCAGCAGCTTCGAGCCAGCGCGGATGCCGCCGGGGCCGAACCGCGCACCGGGCCGGTACGAGACGCCGGAGTCGAACGGGATGCCCACAAGAGCGACCGAGGCCTCCGGCACATCGGACAACCGCGGTAGTCGGGCAAAGGTGTCAGGGCCGGCAAATCGCGGCGTCTGGCGCGCGTCGGGCGGACCTACGGGGACGGTGCTGTCTTGGCTCATGGGTGACCTCCGCGGTTAGCCTCTCACCGCCAGTGGGGCGGACCTGCCAGGGTGGTCCCGTCGGGCGAGACGCCCGAGCCCAACCGGCTGACGGGACGCCTCATGGATCGCTCGCAACAGATGGCCGCAGGTGGGGCGCTACTTACGGCAGCCGGTGCCATCACCTTGATGGGCATCATCACGGCT
>JBDTTS010000242.1:0-4199 GCA_039930525.1 Actinomycetes bacterium
CGGCGAAGGCGCGCCACTCGGTGCCCACGAGGGAATCTCGCGCCGGCAGTCGCTGCGCATGCACACCAGCGGCACGGCCTACCAGCTGCACCAGCAGAAGCGCACCGGCACCGTCGAGGTCGGCAAGCTCGCCGACCTCGTGGTGCTCGACCGCGACGTCACGACGATCCCGGTCTCTGAGATCAAGGACGCTGTGCCGCAGCTGACCTTGGTCGGCGGCCAGCCGACGTTTGATATCAGCACCACCGCCGGTCGAAAGACGGTGCGGTCAATGGCCTCGGCTGCTGCTGCCAAGAAGATCGTGACCGAGGGCCAAGGCCGGCTACGTCACGACCAGTTCGGCGGACGCCACAAGGGGTGTCCCTGCACGGCCGGCGGGGGCCACTAGGCATCTACCGACTGCGGATGTCATGCGCTCAGGCGTGTGACATCCGCAGTCGACGCGTTCTGGTGCTACGTTCCTGCTCTCGGAGCGGGGGTGTCATGGGTGATCGTCAGCTAGTGGCCCGGCTGCTCGTCGCCACGTGCATCGCGCTGGCATCCGGATGCACGAGCTCCCCGCAGGCACCAGACGCCACGGACCGCACGACATCAGGCTCGTCAGCGTCGGCGACAGCGACAACGACAACGACGTCAGATAGCAGCGGCGCGCCGTCAACGCCTGTCGACCCGCAGGAAGTCCTTGACGAAGCCGTCGCCACCATGCTGCGACAGGACTCAGTCGGTTTCACCGGCAAGTCCGTGAACGTCATCAAAGGCAACGCCACCCAGGTGACCACCAAGGGAGCCTGGACGAGAAACCCGCTTGCCTGGAAGACGACCACGACGCTCGACCCCGAGAAGCCGAACCAGGCCACCCTCTACAACGGAGCAATGACCGTACGTCAGGTACATGTCGGATCCAAGCGTCGATCGGTTCTCACTCAGCTGACCTTCCCTCGATCGGTTCTCAAGCAGCTGAACTACCAGGGCCCGAACCCTTTTCCTTGGTCCGACTACCCCGGGTACACGAGGCGCCCGGACGAGTCCGTCGCCGACCTCGCGACTCCGCCCTCGATACGGGTGCTGACGCAGATCACCGCTCGCGACACATCCAGCACCGGAAACACCGTAGCGGTGGTCGGCACGATCAGGACTTACGAAGCGCTCTCCGAACTTGGTCTCTATGAGCACATGGGAGAACTTGGTTACTCGACGTCATTCGCAGACAGCACGACGCGCGTCCTCGTCACAATTGGCGCTGCAGGCACACCGACCAGTCTGGAGTTCTCCGGATCCGCCGTCGATCTTGCCGGCATCGACGTCGCCGACTACGTGGTCGACGAGATCGCCACAGCGAGCTACCTCGCCGAGTACGGAGCGGCGCAGTTGAAGGGTCCGATCACGGCCCCCGACCCCCAGACCGTTCCCTGATCCAACGCCTCGCAGCTCAACAGCCGATGTCGACCCAATGCGGCTTGCGTCCAACGCGCACTTGGTTCGCCCGCGCCAACTTGCGCATCTGCTTGCGGTACCGGTGCATGGTGCGGTGCGAGAAGTCAGTGTGCGTCTGACATCGCCACGACTTGTAGCGCTCGTGCCGCAGCGGACTGAGCAGGCTCTCGCCATGACCAATGACATTGCGCACAGCGATGTTGTACTTCGCCATCAGCCACAACGTCAGCCGAAACGATGCCTTGCGCTGCCGGTCGCGACTCATCACCATGTGGTCAGACGTTGCGACGTGCTCGATACCAATAGCAGTCTGGTTCAGACCGATGACGTGCCGGCAGCGCAGTTCGAGTGGCACCGTCCTGAAGATGCGCCCACGTCCGTCGATGATGAAGTGCGTGCAGATCCCGGGTGATTCCCCGCGGTTCTTCGAGTTGTTCGCCATCGTCCACCATGCGCTCATCATCGTTGGGCCATCCGTGTAGTGCTCGACGATGGCCCGGGGCTTCTGCAGCCGATACCCACGTTTGCCGTAGTGGCGCTTGGAGTACCGGGCCATCTGCATCTTGCGCTTGTGGTGGAAGGGGATGAGCTTGCGGATCAACTTCGGCTGCAGCGATTTCGCGCCGGACGCCGCACGTGCACTGACCTGCTGCTCTTTGGCCAACGCTCCAGCATCAGCAACGCTCGGTGAGCCGCCAGCGGCCAGTGCGAGTACCAAGCCCGAAACCGCGATTGCCGACAACGACCCACCAGCGGCGCGCGCGAAAGACGTCGAAGTTCGCATCTGCCCGACAGTACTCCGCGCCGGGATGGCATCGACCGATCCCGCGCCGCATGACAGAGTCTGCTCATGCGAATCCTGGTGACCGGCGGCTTAGGCTTCATCGGACGCCGCGTCGTCCTGGCCGCGCTGCATGGAATGCACGAGGTGCGCCTGCTAGATCGCACGCCGGGACTGCCCAGCGACTCCCCCGTCGAAGTGATTGAAGCGAGCGTCACCGATCCCGAGGCTGTCGACTACGCCCTCGAGGGGGTCGACGTCGTGTGCCACCAGGCGGCGAAGGTTGGCCTGGGGGTCGATCTGCAGGACATGCCGGCGTACGTCGCAGACAACGACTACGGCACCGCCGTACTGCTGAGCGGCATGGTGCGTCAGGGCGTCGACCGACTGGTCCTCGCCTCGTCCATGGTGATCTACGGCGAGGGACGGTATGAGTGTGGCGAGCATGGGCAGCAGCCGGCTCCGCCGCGCACCATCGAGGCGCTCAAGGCCGGTGAGTTCGACCCCCCGTGTCCAATCTGCAGCGCGCCGCTGGTGCCAGGACTCGTGCAAGAAGGCGCGCCCATCGACCCCCGCAACACCTACGCCGCGTCGAAGGCCTCGCAGGAGTACCTGGCCGCCATCTGGGCGCATCAGACGGGCGGACGCACAATCGCCCTGCGCTACCACAACGTCTACGGCCCCGGTATGCCGCGCGACACCCCCTACGCCGGGGTGGCCAGCATCTTTCGATCAGCCCTTCGCAATGGTGAGGCTCCGCACGTGTTCGAGGACGGCAAGCAGCGGCGTGACTTCGTGCACGTCGATGACGTGGCCAGAGCCAACATTGCCTCGATCAACGCCGTTACCCGTGACAGCCACGAGCCGTTCAAGGCCTTCAACGTCGGTTCCGGCGACGTGCGCACGGTGCACGACATGGCGTCCGCACTCTCCGAGGCACTAGAGGGGCCAGAACCGGTCGTGACCGGCGAGTTCCGGCTCGGCGACGTGCGCCACATCACGGCCGACTCAGCACTGCTGCGCCGCGAGCTTGGCTGGCGCCCCGAAGTCTCGTTCGCCGACGGGATGCGCGAACTGGCCGGCGAGCCAGCGGACGCCTGACCTCACTGCCAGCGGACGCCCCGACATCTAACGTCAGGCTTACGGACGCTCCACCCCCTAGCGTGTCACTCGTTCACCCACCATGATGTGGCGAAGTCGACCACCGCCCCTACGCCGCCGTATTACGGAGTGAGCATGAGCACACTGGACGAACGACTCGGCCCTGTCCTCGACATCGCCGCCACGCACGCCGCGGCCGTCGACACCGACGGCGAGTTTCCTGAGGCGTCGGTGCAGGCACTGCGCGACTCCGGGCTGCTCGGCCTCACCCTGCCGACGGAAGTTGGCGGCCTCGGCGCCGGGCCCGTCGAGTTTTCTGACGTCACCCAGCGACTGGCCGCAGCATGTGGCTCAACCGCCATGATCTACCTCATGCACGTGTCGGCGGCGATGCCGATCGCCTCGGCGCCACCCGGCTTGCCTGGCCTGGTTGAGAACCTGGCCAGCGGAGCCGCTCTGGGCACCCTGGGGTTCAGCGAAAGAGGTTCACGCAGTCACTTCTGGGCACCGGTATCCAAGGCAGAGCATGAGGGTGGCGGGATCCGCCTGCGTGCAGACAAGAGCTGGGTCACGTCGGCAAGCTGGGCCGACACCTACCTGATGAGCACACGCTCAGCAGACGGCGACGGCCCCACTGACACAGACCTCTACGTGCTAGGCCGCGATACCGAGGGCCTCAAGGTCGCTGCACCCTGGGTCGGCATGGGTCTGCGCGGCAACGCGTCGTCTCCCATGACCATCGACACCCTCGTGGACGAGAGCTCCCGGGTCGGCGAGGCCGGGTCGGGATTCGCCACCATGATGAACGTGGTCCTGCCGTGGTTCAACCTCGGTAACGCGTCGGTGACCCTCGGCCTGGCCAAAGCCGCACTAGACGGCGCCA
>JBDTTS010000243.1:0-4152 GCA_039930525.1 Actinomycetes bacterium
GTGAGATCTGGGCAGACGGTGGCTTGCCACTGGTAGTCGTCGGCCAGCCACATCACATCGGCGTCCGAACCGTCGAGCGGATACGACTCACCAGCAACGAGAGTGGCGGGGGAGTTGAGCCGCACACCCCATGCTGGGTCGTCGAACATCCGGTATCCATCGGGATGAAACCTCTGGAAAGTGAGGGAAAGGGCATCGAGATCTTCTGGCGGGTAGACGCCGACGAGGTTCGCGGCGACCACGCGCCCACCGAAGAACGGGTCGTCTGAGGTGCTGGCCAACAGCAACGTGTCGACCGGGCCTGGATCGCTCTCGGCGGCAGCCAAGGAGGCGCCAGGGTTCGCGAGCCCGATCACGAGCAGCGGGAACAGCAGTGTGCCGACCAGGCGTCGCGTCTCCATCAGTACCCGTAGACGCGGAGTCGCTGGCTGACCCCTCGTTGGTGCCAACTGTCATTGGGCGCCACCACCCGGAGTAGCTGCCATCCTCGTCGCGCATTTGCGAGGGTGAGGACGGTGGGTGCGCCAGACTCCGACACGCCCGTATCCACCCGGCGCCAGACGCCGTCTCGGGACTTGCGTTCCAGCTGGAGGGGCGTCGTCTCATCTGCCGGTCGCAGGTTAGCCATGACATCGACTGTGCTGCCAACCTCCACGGTCGGGTCGTCTAGCCAGGCACGAACCACATGGGTGACCGATACCTCGACGGACTTTGACTCAGCCCCGAAGTGCAGAAGGCTGTTGTCCCATCCAGCTCTGCCGGGCTGCACGACAGCCCAGATCTGGGAGTGCCGGTCGAGGGTCACATCGGTGCGGAACCGTCCGCGGGAGTCAGAGTGTGTGGTGTCGAGACGAATGTCGTCACCGCCAAAGTGAGACCAGATCTCAACGCGGACGTTCGCAGCAGCGCCGCTCTCGACATCTGCGGTCGTGAAGGGGAACTCGACGTCACCCCGGACCATTGCGGATTGTCCGGAGGGAACTGAGATGCCGTCATCCAGGGTGACCTCAACCGGGTTCAGCGAGAGCGAGTCACGGACGGCCGTCTCCGGTGTTGCGTTGGAGCAAAAGGTGTTCCCCTGCCAGAGCATGAGGTCAGCCTCATAGGGGCGTCGAGGGTCGAGCTGGACCGCGGTGTAGTCATCGTCGATACCGCGATAGGCGTGCTCAGTAGTGCCCTGGCGCGCGTCCACGACGGAAAGGTCGGCGCAGGTGAACCCGTACTTTCGCCGCCAGCCGAAGGTGACCTGACCTTCGCTTTCCGGCACGGCAGCGAGCAACCCTCCCGGCTCGCCAGCGGGACGCTTGATCGCGCGGTCAGCCTCAGCGACAACAAGGGCCTCGTCCGGCATTGCGGGCTCATCGGTGTTCAGCGCAAAGGTGCCCCAGGTGGTGTCGCCTACACCGCAGTCGAGTCTGAACGACAAGGCAATGACGGTTGGCTTGCCTGTTTCGTCACGCTGCAGCTCGTCGACGGCGACCTCGCCGGTGAGCTCCGGGCAGGCTGCCTCAGCGCTGACATAGGCACTCCAGCCGCTCGTGGCCAGGTGAAAGTCCTCCGTATTGGCATCGATGGCGACGACATCGCCAGCGCTCCAAGCGGCCTGGTCAAGATGCATCCACCATTCGATGCCGTAGGGCTGCTGGAGCCCTAGGTGTTGCGGCTGAGTGGACACATTCAGGTACCACGGGTAGGGCGCCTGCGCGTCGAGGTCCTGGTCGAAATAGAGCCCGAGTTGGTCGGTTTGGACGGTGCGTCCTCCGCCGATGATGCTGTTGGGCGTGCTGATCAGTGTCATCGTGCCGGGACCGGGAACGTTGAACCCAGCCTGCGCAGCTGGCATGACCACGCCACCAAGGGCACCAGCAGCGACCAGCGCGGTGGCACCTCGCAGAGTCCACGCTCGAGTCGTCACCCTCATTTCTCGACATCGCTGAGATCGATCTTGAAGGCCCACCGGGTGACCGAGATCACCCACCAGGCCGTTTCATCATGTGGAGTTGCTCACAAAACCGCAGGTAAGAGGGTGTTTTTCGGCCATCGGATGGAGGATTTCGGCCAGTTAGGGCACCCTGAGAGGCATATCCCGCCGCATCTCGCCGAAGAGGTCCTCATGACGATTCCCGGTCTGGCCGAAGCCCCCACCAAGAACGCCAAGCTGCTGGCCTGGGTCGAGGAGATCGCCACCCTGACCAAGCCCGACCGGGTCGTCTGGGCCGACGGGTCGCAAGAGGAGTGGGACCGGCTCACCGCCGAGCTGGTCGAGTCGGGCACCTTCATCAAGCTGGACGAGGCCAAGCGCCCGAACAGCTTTCTGGCCCGCTCGAACCCGAAGGACGTCGCCCGCGTCGAAGACCGCACCTACATCTGCGCAGAGCGCGAAAAGGACGCCGGACCCACCAACAACTGGATGGCGCCCGACGAGATGCGCGCCACGCTGCGCCCCCTCTTCGAGGGTTCGATGCGCGGCCGCACTATGTACGTCGTCCCGTTCAGCATGGGCCCGCTCGGTGGCACCATCTCTCAGCTAGGCGTTGAGATCACCGACTCGGCCTATGTCGTGGTGAACATGCGAATCATGACGCGCATGGGTACGCCCGCCCTTGAGCTGATCGGTGACAACGGCGACTTCGTTCCGGCCATCCACACCGTGGGCGCGCCACTGGCCGAGGGCGAGCAGGACGTCGCGTGGCCGTGCAGCGACACCAAGTACATCGTGCACTTCCCCGAGACCCGCGAGATCTGGTCTTACGGTTCCGGCTACGGCGGCAATGCCCTGCTCGGCAAGAAGTGCTTCGCCCTGCGCATCGCCTCAGTCATGGCGCGCGACGAAGGCTGGCTGGCCGAGCACATGCTCGTGCTCAAGCTCACCTCACCGAAGGGCACCACACACCACATCACCGCCGCTTTCCCGAGTGCTTGCGGCAAGACCAACCTCGCCATGCTGCAGCCGACGATCCCAGGCTGGAAGGTCGAGACCGTTGGCGACGACATTGCCTGGATGCGCTTTGGAGACGACGGCCGGCTCTACGCGATTAACCCCGAGGCCGGCTTCTTCGGTGTCGCGCCCGGTACCGGCGCCGACACCAACCAGAACGCCATCGACTCACTCTGGGGCAACAGCATCTTCACCAACGTTGCTCTCACCGATGACGGTGACGTGTGGTGGGAGGGCCTCACCAATGAAGCTCCGGCGCACCTGATCGACTGGAAGGGCCGCGACTGGACGCCGGCGTCCGACGAGCCTTCGTCGCACCCGAACAGCCGCTTCACCGCACCTGCCTCGCAGTGCCCGTCGATCGCCGACAACTGGGAAGACCCCAAGGGTGTTCCGATCGACGCGATCCTCTTCGGAGGACGCCGCGCCACCAACGTGCCGCTCGTGAACGAGTCGTTCGACTGGGAGCACGGCGTGTTCCTGGCATCGACGGTCTCCAGCGAACAGACCGCTGCCGCAGAGGGCACAGTCGGCGAGTTGCGCCGCGACCCCTTCGCCATGCTGCCGTTCTGCGGCTACAACATGGCTGACTACTGGGGCCACTGGCTGGAGGTCGGCAAGGCGACTAGCTCCGACAAGCTTCCGCGGATCTACCAGGTCAACTGGTTCCGCAAGGACGCTGCCGGCAAGTTCCTGTGGCCAGGGTTCGGCGAGAACAGCCGCGTGCTCGACTGGGTCATCCGTCGGCTTGACGGTGACGCTGACGCCATCGAGACGCCGATCGGCAAGCTGCCTGCAGAAGGCTCGATGAACCTCGACGGGCTCAACTTGACTGACGAGCAGACCGCTGAGCTGTTCGCGGTCGAGCCGAAGACCTGGATCGACGAGGCCGAGCTGACCGACCAGTACTACGCCAAGTTCGGCAGCCACGTTCCGGCGGCTCTCACCGGTCAGCTCCGTGCACTTCAAGCGCGACTCGAAGCGGCTCAGCAGAACTAGTACCTGGCTGGGTCGCGATGACGAGTTTCGCCTAGAGCGCGAGGCGGAGGACGACCTCACCGTCCACGACTTCTCCGGTCGGGACGAAACCCTGGCTGATGTAGAACGGGTACGGCGAACCGGGCCCCTGACCCCAAGAGGTCAGCAGTTGGTGTCCACCGGGGCGCGAGCGGACATAGCCGGCGCAGAGGTTGATGGCCCGGCCGCCATATCCG
>JBDTTS010000244.1:0-4138 GCA_039930525.1 Actinomycetes bacterium
CATCAATGAGCTCGCCGTCGAGCCGATTCAGGTCGCAGAGGCGGCGCTCGATCGCTATGCCCGCGAGCAGCTCGGCCGCGCCCGCGAGCGGGTGCTGACGTTGCAGCTCGACGAGCTTCGGTCCAAGATGCAGCGATTGGAATCTGAGGATCCCGTGGCTCACTCTGCTGTTTTTGCCGAGCTCGTAACTCTGGAGGCGCAGCGCCGCAAGATACGTGAGGACTCCCTCGGTGGCGACTAGTTTTGTGACGGCACAGCCATGAAGTGGCGCCGACCTGCCCTCGATGGCGACATTCTTGGACGCCTGGAAATGGCGCCCAGGGAGCGGGTGCTGGCGTGGGCCGACGACGGCTTCGGGCGTCCGGTGGTCGCGTCTGACAACGCGTTGCACGTTCAACGGCTGCCTCCCGACTACTCCAGATTCGGTTGGGAGCAGATCGAACGGGCGTCGTATGACGCCGGGACGCTGACGGTTGTGCTGTCCGCAGACCTCGGCGGGGCGACACTGCAGATTCCCGTCGGCGATGGGCGCGATGTGCCGGTGGTAGTGCGCGACCGCGTCACAGCGACCGTGCTCGTCGATCGATTTTTTGTGCTCGATGGTGAGTGGGGGGTGCGTATCGTGGGCCGACGCGGTCCGAGTGGAGACGTCGCGTGGCGGGCTGACCTCGACCCGCAACTCACCGACGATCCTGCGGCCCGGGCTGATGCTGCGGTGGTGCTCGCCGAGGTCAAGGCCGAGGTTGGCGGCGGCTGAACACCCTGCGGAAGCCCTCGGGGTGGCTGGTATTCTCGGCGGTTCGTACGCCACCAATCCCGCGTAGCTCAATTGGCAGAGCAGCCGGCTGTTAACCGGCAGGTTACTGGTTCGAGTCCAGTCGCGGGAGCATCGTTTGCGAGTCGACGCAGGTCAGAGCGCTTGCGAGGATGCGACTCGCCTCGAACAACCGGCTCTTCGCATTTGAGCGGGGTGGTGTTAGTTGGGCTACCCGCTCCGAGGACTCATTCGCTCCGGCTCTGCTTCATTGCCGGCTCCTTCTGCCTGGCGGCGGATGTTCATCGATGCGGCCGTTGTGGCATGCAATCGCGAGCGTCACCACCGCCCATTCGGTTCCAGATCCGCCAGAATCAGAAGAGCTCACAGGTTGCGGGGTGAATGCGCCGTTGACTGCGGTTTGACCCCCTACTTTCGGCCGCGGATCGCAGGTAATGATTCAACGAGTCATTACCTGCGATCATCTGATCGACATGACGATGAGGTGCTGCAGCATGTGCGATCAGAAGAACGTGTGAGCCCAAGCGCCGAGCGGCCCAAGGTAGGTGAACGCAAGCAGGCCGAGACCGGCCAGAAACTTGCGGTTCGCCGCCCACCGACCATCCTTCTTGACTCCAGACTAGCCAGGTCTTACCTCGCGGTGCGCTGCGCTGATCATGACTAGGCTCCTCCACATGCCGGATGAGGAATTGACTGCTGAGCAGGTGGACGACCTCGTTGAAAGCAAATCGTTTGCAGTGTTGCTGGGTGTTGCGGCGGTGGTGGGTCTGGTTGTGTCGCTGGGGTCGTGGGCCTTCTTGGAGTTCACGTCGCTGATGCAGACTTGGGTGTTTGTCGACGCACCGAGTGCTCTGGGATTCGACGCGGGTGAGCCGATCTGGTGGCCGGTCCCGATCTTGCTGGTGGCTGGGCTGGTCGCCTCTTTCGCGATCTCTCGGCTGCCCGGAAACGGTGGACACGTTGCCGCGCACGGACTCGCCTCGGGGAAGCCAACCGATATCAGGGACCTCCCTGGGGTGCTGCTCGCCGCCGTGGCAACGATTGGCCTGGGCTTGGTACTTGGGCCCGAGGCTCCGTTGTTGGCTCTTGGCGCTGGGCTGGCCCTGTTGATGTTGCGGCTGTCGAAGCGGGAGCAGCCGCCGCAGGTGCCAGTGCTGTTAGCGGCGGTCGGCTCGTTTGCCGCGCTGACGTCGTTGTTCGGCAATCCGGTGATCCCGGCGGTGCTCATCATCGAGGCGGCGGCAATCGGCGGGGCGCGCCAGCGACTGGTCCTGCTGCCCGGACTGCTGGGTGCTGGAGTTGGGACACTGGTCACTCTGGGGTTGGGATCGTTCCAGGGTCTGAGTACGAGCGCCTACGCGATCAGCGCACTGGCACTGCCAGCATTCCCGCGGCCCGATCTGGTCGACTTCGGCTGGACGGTCGCCTTGGCCGCGGTGATCGGGGCGGGTGCGCGCCTGCTGATGCACGGCGGTCTGTGGACAGAACGTTTGGCTGTGCGGCGGCCCTTCCTCGTGCCACCTGTTGTGGGGGTGCTCGTCGCGGTCCTGGCGATCGGCTTCGACCAGGTCACCGGTAAGGGTGCCGACCAGGTCCTGTTCGACGGTCAGGAACAACTTCCTGGCCTGGTGTCGAGTGCGGACACGTGGTCGCTAGGCGCGCTCGCGCTGCTGCTGATCTGCAAGGGCCTGGCATATGGCATGTCCCTGGGCAGTTTCCGCGGTGGTCCGACCTTCCCCGCGCTGTTTCTGGGGGCGGCGGCAGGACTGATCGCTTCCCACCTACCCGGCTTCTCACTGACCCCAGCGGTGGCAGTGGCGAGCGCCGCCGCCCTGGTGGCGGTTCTGAAGCTTCCCTGGACAGCCATCCTGCTCACATCGTTCCTCACCGCCAGCAGCGGGACGGGAGTCGTCCCACTCGTCGCAGTCGGGGTCGCAGTCGCCTACATCACCGCAGTGGCCGTCACGCGGTGGCTTGGGCCCGGGGAGTCCGTGATCAGCGAGCCTGTGACGAGCGAGCCCCCCGAATAGCGAGGACGCTTCCTTGCGGAACTAGCAATCCAATCTCGAAACGCACTTTGGCTGCCCGATGGAAGGAGCGCATCCAACGGCTCAACGCTGAGTCGGATGGAAGAGATCGAGCCGACGAGAGCGATGCGCTCGACGTTGAGTTGGAGGCGTGGAACCAGTACGTGGATGACCTGGAGCAGCGCCAACCACCGGGGGCACCACCCGACAAGAACTCGGGGTCGAGCTAGATCGGCGTCGGGTGTCGCCCCGATTGGCTACGGCTGGATGTTCTGGTTCAGGTGGAACAGATTGTTCGGGTCATAGCGACGTTTGACCTCGAGAAGCCGCGAGTAGTTGGCGCCGTAGTTGGCTGCCACCTTTGGCTGGTCGTCAGCTGATGCGAAGTTTATGTAGCCACCGCCTTGCGCGTGTGGTGCGATGGCTGCGTCGTAGTCCTTGACCCACTTCGTGTGCGCTTCGTTGTCTGCCGGGTCAGGCCACATACCGGCGATGACGATGGCGTATGTCGCATCACGGTGGCCGAAGGCCGTGGCGTCTGGCGCGACATCGTGACAGGCACCGTTGATCGGGTAGAGGTGCACTGTTGAGTTGACGACGGGAACGCGTGGACCGTGCTCCGTGTGCTGCGCTATCGCTTCAGCCGTGAGGTCTCCGACGAACTCGGCCTTCCAGTAGTGCTGAAGCCCGCGCGGTACGAGCCCGTCGAATGCGCTGTTGAGGTCGGCGTAAGGCATCGGGCCTACGTGCTCGGCGACCGGTGTCGCGATGTCTCTGAACCCCTGCAGCACCTTCTCGCCATCGTTGGTCGATCCGGTCCAGCAGGAGACGACGAAAACGAAGGACTCCCCGACCCGGTCTTCTGGGATGAACGGAAGTGGTGGAGCGATCTGAAAGGCGGGGAAACCACCGTATTCACGAGGTGCCGTCTTGATGAACTCGTTGAAGTACTCCAGAATCGCCGGGCCGTCCGAGAGCTCGAAAAGCATCGGCCCGCCATAGACCTCAGCCACTGGATGCAGCCGGAACGTGAACTCGGTGACGACGCCGAAGTTGCCGCCCCCGCCGCGAAGAGCCCAGAAGAGATCAGGGTTCTCAGACTCGCTGGCGGTCACGATACTTCCATCGGCGGTGACGACCTCTGCGGAGATCAGGTTGTCGCATGAGAGGCCGTAGCCGCGCGAGAGGTAGCCGATTCCGCCGCCGAGGGTCAGGCCCCCGACTCCGGTGGTGGAGATGATCCCGCCTGTGGTTGCGAGACCGTGGGCACCGGTTGCCTCGTTGAATCCTGCCCAGGTGGTGCCTCCGCCGGCTCGGGCTGTCCGCGCCTCCGGAT
>JBDTTS010000245.1:0-4133 GCA_039930525.1 Actinomycetes bacterium
AGAATCCGGCATGGGCACAGACTGAACGGTCGTCCTGCATTGCGGCCCTGTCGTCCCCGTAGGTCTTGGCCCGGGTCGAGCGGGGCTCTGGGCTCGCGGCGTCCTCGGCGTCAAACCCGACTCGACGGTGACTGCCGTCGCAGAACGGTTTGTTTCCGGAGTTCCCACAGCGGCAGAGCCAATACTCCTTGTCCTCATCGGTCGCCACTGCGCCCTCGGCCCAGGCGATTGGCTCGCCATCCTCGGTCGTCACCGGCTTGCGCCAGGTAATGCGACGAATCCCACGAACCTGGTACGGACCATTCTTGGTCGCCGTGATGTGTGGGGTGCCAACCTGGACGTCCTCTGAGGTGGTCATGGTGTGACGCTAGCCCGCAGCAGAGGGTTTGGCACATCGCTGATGGGCACTGGCCGGTTAGGCTCGACCAACGAGCGTGCGCTTGACGCGCGAAGGGGAGGAGAGGTGATGACTGAGTCGAGTTCTGATTCCGCGGTCCCGGACGTCTCCTATCGTGTCCTCACCATTCCCAACGCACTCTCAGCGCTCCGGCTCGTTTTGATTCCGCTCTTTATCTGGGTGGCCCTCGGCCCCGAGAACGATCTGCTGGCGTTCGGCCTGTTGGCAGTCAGCGCGATCACCGACTGGCTGGATGGCGTGATCGCGCGACGCTTCAACATGGTGTCGCGCGTTGGACAGCTCCTCGACCCGATTGCCGACCGGCTTTTCGTTCTCAGCACCATCGTGGTTCTGGCCGTGCGAGACATCGTTCCGTGGTGGCTCGTCGTCGTTCTCGTGGCTCGAGATGTCGTGCTGTTTTTCGTCCAGCTCTACGTCCACCGCCGAGGTGTGGAGCCACTGCCCGTTCACTACGTGGGCAAGGTAGCGACCGCCTGTCTGATGTATGGCATGCCGGGCCTCTTCCTGACCACTGGCACTGGGATTGTCGCCGAGATCTTCACTCCCATCGCATGGGCGTTCATCATCTGGGGCACGGCCATTTACTGGTGGTCAGCGGTCTTGTACGTCGAGCAGGCGTCGGCTGTCTTGAATGGACGCCGGTTGGATTCGAACGCGTGACGCCACCCGGAAGCCCTGAGCCGGACGCGTCGCTGTCGCTGCTTGAGCGGCTTGTCGACGATGCGATGGACCCGGGCTACCAGGAGTTCGCCGAGCGTGGCGAGCAGCCACGCGCCGACTGGCGACATTCGGTGGTATTTGCGGTCGCCATCGGTGTAGCGGCAGCGTTGGCGACCGCGGCGGTCCTTCAGGTGCGTGCGGGTGCCCCATCGGCCGGAGAGACGCGCGCTGAACTCACCGATCGCGTGGTGAGCGCGACCGGTGTGGTGGAGGAACTCGACGTTCGACTTGACGACCTCGCTGGAGAGGTCGAACAGCTACGCGAGTCTGCACTGGACGGCAGCGCAGCCGATCGTGCACTTGCTGCGGACGCAGCGGCGCTAGAACGTGCGGTAGGTGTCGCCCCGATGACCGGACCAGGAGTTTTCGTCACCATGGCTGATGGGCCACCGGCACCCGCGGGAGATGACGGACCAGATCTCGCGCGTGTCTTGGACACCGACATCCAGCTCGTGGTGAACGGACTGTTCGCGGCAGGGGCCGATGGAGTGTCGGTGAATGGTCAACGCATCACAGCCCTTTCTCCGATCAGATCAGCCGGTGACGCGATCTTGGTGGGGTTCCGCCCCCTCACGCCTCCGTACGTCATCACCGGCGTCGGAGAAGCGACGCTGGCAGATGACTTCGAGTCGGGCCCGGCTCGATCAGAGCTCAGCCAACTCGAAGCGTCCTACGGCATCAGCGTGGGTGTTGCCGAGCAAGAAGAGGCCACCGTTCCGGGACGAGGCGAGCTAGTGCTGAGGTACGCAAAGAAGGGGGAGGGCTCATGATTGCCTTGCTTGCTCTTGTCCTGGGGGTGGTCCTCGGCCTGGTCCTCCAGCCGACGATTCCTGCTGCGCTTCAGCCCTATCTGCCGATCGCCGTGGTGGCAGCCCTTGACGCTGTATTCGGAGCGAGTCGGGCCCTGCTCGATGGCATCTTCAACGACCGAGTTTTCGTCATCTCGTTCATCGGCAATGTTCTGGTGGCGGCTCTTGTGGTCTTCCTAGGTGATCAGCTGGGCGTTGGGGCACAGCTGTCGACGGGTGTCGTGGTGGTATTTTCCATTCGGATCTTCGCCAATGCGGCGGCCATCCGCCGGCACCTCTTTCGCGGGTGATCGGCGATGGTCATGTCAGATCCTCCCCACACTGACGAGCCTCCCCAGGGGTGGGAGGCGATCACCCAAGCTCTCAGGAGGCGTCCGAGCCGAGCGCAGTGGATTGTGGCCCTGCTGCTCTTTGGGCTCGGGTTCGGACTTGCCGTTCAGGTCAGCAACACTCAGCAGGATGCGCTCAGTGCGGCACGCACCACCGACCTGGTGCGCATCCTGGACGACCTGGGGGCACAGCGAGAACGACTCGCGACCGAAGAGACCCGGCTCGAGGCAACTATTGCCGACCTAGAGTCAAGCGCTGATCAAGCCCAAGCCGCCCGCGCGGCCACCAAAGAGCGCCTGCGGAACCTGCGGATTCTGGCGGGAACAGTCCCCGTGATCGGACCGGGAGTCACCGTCACCCTCGTCGACCCGGACGGCAACCTCGCAGCCGGCGACATCTTGGATGCGGTGCAAGAACTCAGAGACGCTGGGGCAGAGGCAATCTCGGCCGATGGAGAACGCGTGATCGCCACCACTGCCATCGTCGACACGCCCGAAGGTGTTCGTGTGGGCGAGACGATCATCGCGTCACCGATCGAGATCAAGGCGATCGGCGATCCGAGCACCCTGGCCGCCGGTTTGTCCTTTCCGGGGGGCGTACTCGAGAGTGTGCGCGAAGCTGGCGCGCAGGGGGTCGTGGTGAACGGTGATTCGGTGGTCATCGGAGCCGTCGAGTGAGAAGGGGCGAGGGGCCCTCTACTAAGGTCGGGGACGGCTCCGGCACCGATGGAGCCGATGGTTCGTGCAGCCGATCACAGACGCGGAGGACGCGGTGTACCCCGAAGACCTGAAGTACACAACCGACCACGAGTGGGTGCGAGCGGTAGGTGACACGACCGTTCGATTTGGGATCACCGACTACGCACAGGACGCCCTCGGCGACATCGTCTACGTCTCACTTCCAGCAGTGGGAACAGCGATTGTCGCCGGTGATGCCTGCGGCGAAGTCGAGTCGACCAAGAGCGTCAGCGATCTGTACTGCCCGGTCACCGGAACGGTGACTGCACTCAATGACGCACTCAGCGCGACCCCAGAGGTCGTCAACGCAGATGCCTACGGCGAAGGGTGGATGGTGGAGGTAGAACTCGCCGATGCCGAGCAGCTGTCCACTCTGCTCGACTCTGGCAGCTATGCGGCTCACGTGGCGTCCAGCTGAGCCCGGTTGACCCACCGGGTGCTGACGGCGTAGGTTCGCAACGCCCTCACCCTTCACCTGAACCTCCGCCTGAGAGTTCCCGTTCCTCGCCCTGGAGGCGTCATGCCGGTTTGTCCCCACTGTGGGCACGACACCACCGATAGCGAAGCCCGTTTCTGCACTGCCTGCGGTCGGTCACTGGCGCTGGGGGATCAGGGTGAGAGCGCAGCAGAGACCACATCGATGTTGCAGATGGGCGTGCCAGAGGCAGAGCTGCCGGCCGGTGACGATGCGCCGCCTGACCCGGTTGTTGAACGGCTGCAGAGCGGCACCGCACTCCTCGTAGTGCGCCGCGGACCCGCCTCGGGTGCGCGGTTCTTGCTGGACGCCGACGTGACGACGGCAGGTCGTCATCCAGACAGCGATATCTTCCTCGACGACATCACGGTGTCGCGCCATCACCTGGAGTTCCGACGCACCGAGAACGGCTTCGCCATCCGCGATCTGGGCAGCCTCAACGGCACCTATCTGAATCGGGCGCGCATCGACGAGGCAGAGCTGGTCAGCGGCGACGAGGTGCAGATCGGCAAGTACCGGCTTCAGTTCCTCACCGGCGGCGGTGACGCATGAGCCAGGCGTCCAATCAGCGGTCCTCCACGATCCCAGCGAGCGCCTACCTGAGCATCGGCGAGGTGCTGGCCAAACTACGTCCTGAGTTCTCC
>JBDTTS010000246.1:0-4118 GCA_039930525.1 Actinomycetes bacterium
TCACCTGCACTGGCGGGGGCGGCGAGGTGACCGGCTTCTCGGCCGACGTCTGCGTGCCTGACGCCATGCGGTTCGGCGTCTCTGACTCCGTCGACGAGGTGCGCCGCGCAGTGCGCCGGATCCTTGGTCACGGTGCCGACCTCATCAAGGTGATCGCGACCGGTGCGGTCCTCGCGCCAGGCACTAACCCAGGCGCCCCTGAATACACCGAGGACGAGATCAGGGCCGCCGTCGACGAGTCCAGCAACTACGGAAAGTTCGTGGCTGCCCACGCGCACGGCGCAGAAGGCATCAAGCGCGCCACCCGAGCCGGCGTCCAATCGATCGAGCACGGCTCGTTCGCCGACGACGAAGCGCTGGCCCTGATGGCCGAGCGCGGCACCTATCTGGTCGCAGACGTCTGGGCGGGCGACTGGATGGAAGAGGAGGGCACCAAGAGCAACTGGGCGGCCGAGACGATGAAGAAGATCGTCGACTCGACCGAGACCCAGCGCGACGCGTTCCGACGCGCCCTGGCGCACGGCGTGCGCATCGGATTCGGCACCGACTCAGGGATCTACCCGCACGGCATGAACATCCACCAGGTGCCCAAGCAGGTTGAGCTCGGCATGAGTCCGATGGCCGCCCTACGTTCGGCGACAGTGTGGGCGTCGGAGTGCCTTGGCAACGACGAGGTCGGGGTGCTCGAAGCCGGCCGCTATGCCGACCTGGTCGCCGTCGGGGTGGACGCAGCGGTCGATCCCCGCTCGATCTCGACCACCGAGGTTCTCGGTGACCTTTCCCGTTTCGTCACCGACATGCGCCACGTGGTCAAGGGCGGCGCCCTCGCTCGCTAGGCGGAGCCACCTGGCCCACCCCTGGTCTGTAGACTTGAAGAAATCTTCAACTCCTCAGGCAGGATGACTGGTGCCCGCTCCGCTCTACCGTGCCAAAGCTGACTTCTTTCGTGCGCTCGGCCACCCCGCACGCATCAGACTGCTCGAACTGCTCGCGGACGGCGACAAGCCAGTCCACGAGCTGCGGGCAGCGATCAAGATCGAGGCGTCGAGCCTGTCCCACCAGCTCGCAGTCCTGCGCCAGCACGGCCTCGTCCACCAACGCCGCGAAGCGGGGGCTGTCATCTACTCCCTCGCGCTTCCGGCTGTCCGCGACCTGCTGCTAGCGGCCCGCCAGATCCTGCAGGGCCGAACACTTGACACAGACGAGTTCGTGGACGAGCTCTCACGGTCGGCCGACACCCGATGAGCCATGCATCCAGTCCTGAGACGTCACCTGCCGGACGCCGGCTGGTTCGGAAGGCGCTGCAGCGCCTGGGCAGCCTTGCCCCGCGTCGCGCTGACTTCACCCAGATGCGCGTCGCTCCTCGCAAGGACGTCATGGCCGGGGTCACAGTGGGCGTCGTCGCGTTGCCGCTCGCGCTGGGGTTCGGGATCACGTCCGGGCTCGGCGCTGGCGCCGGCCTGATCACAGCGATCGTCGCCGGAACATTGGCTGCCCTCTTCGGGGGGAGCAACGTGCAGGTGTCCGGACCGACGGGCGCCATGACCGTCGTCCTGGTGCCGATCGTGGCGGTGTACGGCGCGAACGGCGTTCTGGTCGTCGGATTGATGGCTGGGGTGCTGCTGATCGGCATGGCGCTGGCGGGCATCGGCCGCTACGTGAAGTTCATCCCGTTGCCGGTCATCGAGGGATTCACCCTCGGCATCGCCGTCATCATTGCCCTACAGCAGGTGCCGGCGGCGCTGGGCGTCACCGCCGACGGTGAGCATGTCGTTGCTGTCGCCGTGGGTGCGTTCGCCGATTCGCTGGCCAGCCCCGACTGGTCGGCCACCCTGATGACCGCCGCTGTCGTCGCGGTCATCCTTGGCGGCGCACGCCTGCGCCCGGGGGCACCGATCGCCTTGCTCACCGTGGTCGGAGCCACAGCCATCGCCCAGCTGCTCGAGCTGCCACTGACGACGATCGGCCCCCTGCCTTCGCACTTCCCTGCACCCACACTTCCCGACCTGGCCTGGGCCGACATCAGAGTGCTCGCCGTTCCCGCTCTCGCCGTGGCTGCGCTCGCCGCACTCGAGAGCCTGCTGTCCGCGACAGTTGCCGACGCCATGAGCGTCTCAGATCGCCACGACCCCGACCGCGAGCTCTTCGGCCAGGGAATCGCCAACTTGGCGAGTCCACTCTTCGGTGGAATCCCCGCCACAGCAGCAATCGCTCGCACGGCGGTCAATGTGCGCAGCGGCGCGACGTCCCGACTGGCCGCCCTGGTCCATGCACTTGTCCTGCTGATCATCGTCCTGCTGCTCGCTGACGCCGTCTCGCTCATTCCACTTGCGGCCTTAGCCGGAGTTCTCATTGCCACTGCCATTCGCATGGTCGAGGTATCGAGCGTCCGGGTGCTGTTCCGATCATCACGCAGTGACACTGCTGTTCTCGTCGTGACGTTCACAGCGACAGTCGCCCTCGATCTGGCCACAGCGGTGATCCTCGGAATCGTGGCCGCGGGGGCCCTCGCGCTTCGTCAGATGGCCAAGACAGCCACGCTGGAGGAGGTTCCCCTCGACACGTTGGCCGGGGACGGATCTGCGCACCACAGCGAAGAGGAACGGACACTTCTCGGTGCCCACGTCGTCGCCTACCGCTTCGAAGGACCGCTCTTCTTCGGTGGTGCTCACATGGCATTGCTCGAGCTCACCGAGATCAGCGACATCCGGGTCGTCATCCTGCGTCTGTCTCACGTCACCACACTCGATGCCACCGGCGCCGCAGTCCTCGCGGACACCATCCGCAGTCTCGACCGGCGTGACGTCGCGGTGCTGATCTCTGGACTCCCCCCCAGATTCACTGCTGCGCTGTCGGCCAACGGCGCCTACGCACTACTAGAAGCACGAGGCCACGTTTTTCAGCACACCCCCGAAGCCATCGATCACGCCATGCGGCATGTGACGCGCGACGAGCACCACGAGCTCGACGGAGTCGGATAGGGGCCGACGGAGCGCGCGCTACTTGCGAGCGGTGTCGGCGAGGATGACGGTCAGCGCCCCTGCTGGCATCGGGGCAGAAGCCGGCCACACCCTGGCGATCTCAGGGAAGTCCTTCGACAGCCGCCCGGCGGCCGCACGGTCGCCGGGGTAGTAGTACACGGTGTCGCTCGGGACGCGTCCGATCCAGTTGTCGACGCCGACCACATTCCACCCGGCCGAGTCCAACGCTCCACCGATCTCAGCCGCTAGACCCGAGATGGTGGTCTGGTTGAAGACGTAGACCGGGATCTGGGGCACCGGCTTCACATCGCCGTCGTTCGGGTCCTTCTTGTCGCCGTCTTTCTTGTCGCCGTCTTTCTTGTCGCCGTCCTTCTTGTCGCCGTCCTTCTTCGTGCCGTCGTTCTTGTCGTTCTTGTCGCCGTCGTTCTTGTCGCCGTCGTCCTTGGTCGGCTTGCTCGAGGCGGTGTCGGCAGGCGTCGCAGTCGGCTGGGTCACCGGCGTCGGCGGGTCGGTCTGCTCGCTGCCGTCACCTGCGGTGAGCAGCATGTAGGCGGCGAGCCCGATGGCGCCCAAGACGACGAGAACACTAAGCACCGGCAACAAAAGCGGTGATCCCTGGGCTTCTACGGCCCCGCCGACAGGGGCAGCACGGTGCGAACCTCTCGGTGGAGGCGGTGGTGCCCCAGGCGTCGACATACCTCGACTTAGACGGAGGCGCCGAGCCGTCGCGCAGACCTTGCGCGCTGGCGGGCGGCTCGGAGCCGACGCAGGCGCTTGACCAGCATCGGGTCGAAGGTGAGTGCCTCAGGGCGATCGATCAGGGCGTTCAACACCTGGTAGTAGCGCGTCGCCGACATGTCGAAGAGCTCGCGCACCGCCTGCTCCTTGGCGCCGGCGTACTTCCACCATTGACGCTCGAAGGCCAAGACCTCCTGCTCACGCTCGGTGAGCGTGGTCGCACCAGTCGTCATGCCGGTACTTGCCGGAGCGGCTTCCATCAGCTTTTCTCTCCCTGACTCGACGCGTTCTCTGCTGGTCTTCTGCTGGTGCTGCCCACCTGGCTCCTGGGGCAGGAGTCGGGAGGGGGTGCTGTGGCGGCCCAGGCTTCCCCTCCCGGGCCGCTGGCCCATCGTAGGC
>JBDTTS010000247.1:0-4113 GCA_039930525.1 Actinomycetes bacterium
CCGCACCCGCGATGGGGGCCTACCGTCCGGTGCTGAGTCATTCCCAGGGTCCTTTGAGCAGCTCCGAGCGATTCACCGTCACACCAAGTCGCTACCACCCAGCGCACGAGCCGATGCCACATCGACGCTCGCTGGGCTGTCCGCCGATCTGGGGGTCGATGACCTGCGGGCGGTGGGCCGCCATCTTCACCACGTCGTCGACCCAGACGGATCGGCGCGGCACGCCGAAGAAGACTACGGACGCCGCTGGCTGACCATGGCGCCGTTGCTGGATGGCATGCACGCCATCGATGGGGTTCTGGACGCCGAAACCGCCGGACGCCTCAACACCGCACTCGCCCCGTTCCTGGTGCCCTCCGGCTCCGACGACACCCGTACTACCGGCCAACGACGCGCAGACGGACTCTCAGAGCTGGTCAATACGGCGATTGCCGCCGAGCAACTCCCCACCCTCAGCGGTGCCACCACGGCGCTGCAGGTCGAGGTGTCGCTGGCCACACTGACCGGCGGCTCCCCCCTCCCTGCGCAGCTGCACAGCTCCAGCGCCACACCCGTCTGGCTCACCCCGACCGCTGTCGACCGGCTGGCCTGCGATGCCTCGGTTCGCCGGCTACTGCTCGACCCGACAGGCGTACCCCTTGACCTCGGACGCGCCGTCCGCGTCTTCACGCCAGCGCAGCGCCGAGCTCTCGCTTCGCGCGACGGCGGCTGCCGGTTCCCCGAGTGCACGAGGCCTGCACAGCACACTGACGCCCACCACCTGGAGCCGTGGGCCGCCGGCGGAGCCTCCGACCTCGCCAACGGCCTCCTGCTCTGCCGCTACCACCACCGACAGGTCCACGAAGGGGGTTGGTGCGCCTCACCCCGTGACTCAGACCTCGGCGCCAACGGCCCGCTCACCTTCACCGGACCAGCCGGTCAGCGCCTCGAGTCGGCGGTACCGAGGGTGCGAGGTCCCGCATTTCACCCCACCCGGGAGTGACGAGATCCTGCGCAGGCAGCGCACACGGCATAGGCCGATGGCATTGAACCTACGAATCGATGGCAGCACCGTGGCAGTTCGCCCACTTGGCCTCACGCCCACACGTGCAGGGCGCCTCGGGGGCACGCTTGGCATCGGCTCGTGCGTACCAGTCACGCAGTCCGGTGGCATCTTGCCCTCGACGCAGTAGCCCGGCGGACACTTTCATCGGCTGGTCGATGTGGCGGAAGAAGGACTGGTATCCGGCGCAGAGATAGTGCAGTCCGGGGTCTCCGTCGGGGGTGCTGATGAATCGGTCTTTGGGGCACCCGCCGTTACAGGCGAAGCCCACGTCGCAGGATCGGCAGTACGACGTGAGGGAATCGAGCTTGTCCTGCCCGAACGCCCGCTGCTGAGGTGAGTCGACCAGCTGCAGCAACGTCTTGCCCTTTGCAATGTTTCCCAACAGATACTCAGGCTCCACGTAGTGGTCGCATGAGTAGAGATCACCGTTGTGCTCGAGGGCGACAGCGTCACCACACGTGCGGGCGTGTACGCACATTCCCGCCTGCTCCATTCCGAGCCAGTGGGCCAGAGCGGTATCAAACATCTGAACGAAGACATCGCTCACATCGTGGCGAGCCCACTCCTCGAAGACGTCAATCATGAACCGTCCGTACTGCTCGGCGCCCACTGTTCGGTGCGTCACCTGGTCGCCCTGCTGGCGGTAGAGCGGACGCTCCCCTCGGCGACTCCCCCAGCCCGACTCAGCCAGCGGCAGCAGCTCAGGCGTCACTCGTTCGACGATCGGGATGAACTGCACGAAGGTGGCACCAAGGTCGTCCCGAAGGAACGTGTAGACCTCGCGCCCGTGGTCCTGGTTGGCTGCGTTGATCGTAGTCAGGGCATTCCACTCGACCTCGTGCTTGCGGAGCATCTCGATGCCGGCGATGACCCGGTCGAACGTCGGCTTGCCGCCTTTGTCGACGCGAAAGGCATCGTGCATTTCGCGGGGACCGTCAATCGAGACGCCGACCAGGAAGCCGTGGTCTTTGAAGAATGTGGCCCACTCGTCATCAATCAGAGTGGCGTTGGTCTGGACAGTGTTCAGAACTGGCTGGCCGGGGGCGGCGAATCGCTTCTCGAGCTCGAGCGTGCGCCGGAAGAAGTCGAGACCCATCAACGTGGGCTCGCCGCCCTGGACGGCGACGACGATTTCGTCAGCACCAGCCTGTGCCGCAAGTAACTGGCTGATGTAGGCCTCGTGGACTGCCGGCTCCATGCGAAAGTCACTGCCGGGGTAGAGCTCTTCCTTGGATAGGAAGAAGCAGTACTCGCAGTCGAGGTTGCAGATCGCACCTGTCGGCTTGGACATCACATGGAAAACCCGTGCTGCCACGGAGGGATTCATCTTCGCCCTCAGTCGAGGAGGAACCATCCGCGCACTTGGGCTTCGTGATCGATGTAGTGGTCACCAGAGACATCAACGACTACCTTGTCGATCTCACCCCCCGTGAACGCGAACGGAGCGTTGTATTCCGGAGTCACGGCCGATGCGCTGTCGCGACCGACGCAGATGCCGTCGCCGGTGAGGCAGAAGTAGCCAGGCTGGGTGATGATCTCGCCGCTGGCGACACTCACGTCGTCGACATAGAGGGTCAGGGTGCCCTTCGCTCCTGGCATCATGGGATCTGCAGACTTGCCAGTCACCGCGAACTCAACGGCGAGCACCTGGGCCCCTGGCGAGATGTCGACGTCAGCCACGACGTCTTGCAGATGCGTCCCCACCCAGTTGTAGGTGTATCTGAGGCGACCGTCCTTGATGTACAGACTGTGTCCGCCAGGAACTCCCCCAGCCGCCCACAGCACTCCTTCTGCATCGGTCGATTCGATCCGCACGCCTGCAGCGATGGTGTACGACCGGCCAGGCAAGGCGGGGCCGGCTGACTCAGGAACGTCAGCGCAGTTGGGGTAGAAGACGTAGTGGTCTCGAGGGGCAGCGGCACGTGGTCGCTCTGACAGCACCTGCTCGATGGCTGATCGGTCGTCGAGGGGAAGACCGTTGTAGCGTCCCGCGTTGTAGGACCACAGCGCTTTCATGGCCTCAAGACGAGTGGGTTCGCTGGCAGCCAGATTCCTCGTCTGCGAACGGTCGGTCTCGAGGTGGTAGAGCTCCCACTCGTCCTTCTCAAAGTTGCCCCAGCCGCCGAGCGGTGGGTGAACGGTGCAGGCAAGCCATCCTTCGTGGTAAATCGACCGCTGTCCGAGCATCGCGTAGAACTGGGTGGACTTGGCTGGGGCCTCTGCGTCAGTGATGGCTGCGGCGAAGCTCTCGCCTTCGATGGGGAACTGTTGATAGCCCTTGAGGGTCTCGGGCGGCTCGATGTCGAGCAAGTCGTACAGGGTGGGTACAACGTCCACTGCATGGACGTACTGCTCGCGGATCTCCGACTTGGCAGCGATCTGCTCCGGCCAGGCGATCATGCACATGTCAGCAGTGCCGCCCTCGAAACCCGCCCAGCGCTTCCAGTACGGGTAGGGAGTGTCAAAGGCCCACGCCCAGCCGGTGTTGTAGTGGTTGTTCGACTTGGGCGTCCCCAGCTCGTCAAGGTGAGGCATCGTGGTCTCTGCGGTGTCCGGAACCCCGTTGAAGAAGCGCCACTCGTTGAACGATCCGTTGGGACCGCCTTCACCGCTGGCACCATTGTCGGAGATCACCACGATGATCGTGTTGTCGAGCTGACCGGACTCTTCGAGGTAGTCGATCACCTGTCCGAGGCGGTCGTCGTAGTACGAGATGTACCCGGCGTAGACCTCAGCCATCCGCGTGAACATCGTCCGCTCGTCGTCGGACAGGGTGCCCACGGGCGCACCGTGTCGAGCATCGGCCAGGGCTGACCATCGGGACCCTTGCGCTCCGGCTCACCGTGCGGATTGATGCCCGACAGCTCAGTGTCTTCCGGAAGCAGTCCCAACTCTTTCTGCCGGGCAAGGATCTGCGGACGAATCGCCTCGTAGCCGTCGTCGAAGGTCCCCTTGTACCTGTCTGCCCACTCAGTGGGCGCCAGGTGCGGAGCGTGGCCTGCCTGTGGCGCGAAGTACATGAAGAACGGCTTGTCGGGGTCGATCACCTTGGCATCGCGAATGAACTC
>JBDTTS010000248.1:0-4106 GCA_039930525.1 Actinomycetes bacterium
CCGCACTACAACGTTGCATCGACGGCATCCGGCGCTTCTGCAGGGCTCTGCGCCCATCTGTGCTGGACGACCTGGGGCTGGTGCCGGCGCTCGATTGGCTGCTCTCCGACTTGGGCGGACGCACTGGGATCCAGATGGCGCTCGCGGTCAGCGGCGATCGTCTGACGCTGACCTCCGAACAGGAGCTCGTCATCTTCCGGGTCGCACAGCAAGCGCTGCAGAACGTCGAACGCCACGCCCTCGCCAGCCGGGTCGATGTCGGTCTCGCCTACGACTCTGGCCTGCTCCGCCTCGAGGTTGTCGATAACGGCCACGGATTCGACCCTGCGCAGGTCCGCCTGGGCAGCCTCGGTCTGGCCGGGATGCAGGAACGCGCCAGCCTGATCGGTGCCGAGCTTGACGTCTCCAGCCGTTCCGGCAGGACCAGCGTCAGGCTAGAACTCCGACCCGCATAGTTCCCTCCGGGTGGTGGCCCGACGGTTTCCCTGCGGCTCGCTACTCCGGTAGCGGCTCCGTACGAAGCGGGGCGAGGAAGAAGTTGACCGCGCCGTCTTCGACCTGGGCGTCCAAGGTTGCCTCATCGAGAAGCTTCGCGGTCTGGGGCTCGACGAAGACGCGTGCACCGCCGTCATCGATGAGGGCGTCACCGGGGACCGGCTCGGCGACAAGCATGAGCTCGAGCCCCTCGTTGCCTGGTGTGATGCGCAGCCCGGCGTTCTCTGGAGTCTCGGGATCCTGGGTCAGGGTGCGGACGGCCGCCTGGGCGTTGTCGGTCAAAGTAAGCAAGGTTGCTCCTGTCTGGTGGGTCCTTTGGAAGCCATCCACCCTCTGACGGATCGCGAACCATGTCAAACCCGCAGCACGGCCATCGGCGTGTCATGACCGAGAGGGTCCCGAGACCACACCGCGCTACCTTGGTAGACCAGCGATGCACTAGTGCCGTCGTGGCGATGGCGAGGAGGCAGCCTCTTGAGCGCACGCTTCGAGGAGTTGGCCTGGACTGAGACCACCAGGGGCGTCATCAGCTTGCGGCGAAGGCTGGAGCCGTCGCTGAAGGTGGACGTCTATGAGGTCAAGCTCGGCGACGAGTTCCTCATGTCAAGCCTGTTCACCGTGGCCGAGATCGAGCTCGCGCGCCTTGGCCTGGCAGAACTGACAGGCCCCCACCTCGACGTCGTCGTCGGGGGTCTCGGACTCGGCTACACCGCCCGAGCCGTGCTGGAGGACCAGCGCGTGCGCTCGATGGTCGTGGTGGAGGCGCTCGCTGAGGTGATCGACTGGCACGAGCGCGACCTGCTGCCTGGCGCCACCGACCTGATCTCGGATCCGCGTACCCGTCTGGTCAACGGTGACTTCTTCGCGATGGCGGAGACAGACGCTGGGTTCGATCCAGGGATGCCTGAGCGGCGGTTTCATGCAGTGCTGGTGGACATCGACCACACCCCGCGACACGTGCTGCAGCCCAGCCACGCGGCGTTCTACACGCCGGCCGGCCTGCAGCGGCTCGCCCGCCACCTTTACCCGGGCGGCGTCTTCGCGCTGTGGTCAGACGATCCGCCTGATGACGCCTTCAGCGCCGTGCTGGCAGAAGTCTTCGCGACCTCTGAAGCGCACGTGGTCACTTTCCCGAACTTCCTCACCGGCGGAGATTCGGCCAACACCGTCTACGTCGCACGGTGAGCCAGCAGCCGGTCAGTCCACGCCAGGCCTCCACCCGGCTGCCGGCCAGCGCGATGCACTCGTCAGCACCTTCCGTCCTGTGAAGATTCGTGTATTGTTTGTCTAATGATTGTAGAGTCTAGCGAAGCAACGATGGCCGCAGGGCTCTTCGAGAGCCTCGCGCCGCTATATCCCTCACCGCAATCCCTCACAGCACGTCATCGAGGAGGAGAGTCATGAACATGACCGACAGCACGCCGATGGCGACCGGGGTTACTCAGCAGCGCCTCGCCGGTCTGCGTAGGTGGAACCTCGGTCTGACGCTGCTGCACTTCGCCCAGGCCGTGGCGATCGTCCTGCTCGCCGGCAGCTTCGCCATCACGGTCACCTCATCCATCCCCGCAGGTCCACCGGGGACCGCCGTACCCGCCCCCGCGTCGCTCTTCGACGTGTCGATCGGATGGGCCGTTGCCGTGTTCCTCGCCCTGGCAGCGCTCGACCACCTGCTGACCGCGACCGTGTATCGCAGCACCTACGAGCGTGACCTGAAACGAGGCATCAACCGGTTCCGGTGGGTCGAGTACTCGTTCAGTGCCACGTTGATGGTCATCCTCATCAGCTTCTACTCGGGCATCACCAGCATCAACGCCGTCATCGCCGTCGCCGGTGCCAACGTCGGGATGATCCTCTTCGGCTGGATCCAGGAGCTGATGAACCCGCCAGGACGCACCAGAACCACGATGCTTCCGTTCTGGTTCGGGACCATCGTCGGCCTCGCCCCGTGGATCTCGATCTCGTTCAACATCTTCGGATCCGAGACCGTCCCCGGCTTCGTCTACGGAATCGTCGTCACCCAGGTCATCCTCTTCTTCAGCTTCGGGCTCAACCAGTGGCTCCAGTACCGCGGGATCGGCAAGTGGACCGACTACGCCTACGGCGAGAAGACCTACCTGGTGCTCAGCCTCGTGGCGAAGTCCCTGCTCGCCTGGCAGATCTTCGGCGGGTCGCTGGCAGGCTGAGGCAGCCTCCCGTGCTGAGTCACCTCGACGCAGGGCGACGCCGTCGCGGAATCGACCCCGTGCCTACTTGAAAGCCGCCTGGAGCGCCACGAGCCCGACCTTCGGGTCATGCAGACGCTGAACTGACCGAGGAGTGCTTGTCAGGCGCGTTTCGTCCTGCGGTAGTAGTCGCGCCAGATCAGCCTGTGGAGGGGAACCCGCTGGGGGATCGAGCGCAGCCCGGGGATGAAGGGCAGGAACATCAGCAGGAGGGTCAGGAGCATCATCAGGGCCCAGACCTCGACGTCGGCGTTGTCCGAGGTCGAGAACGGCTTGATCTGGTACCAGAACGTGTAGAGCCACATCCAGGGCTGGCCGGGTGCGTTACCCACTTCGTTCATCATGCCCCACTGGTCTCCGCCGAGGTTCTGTGCGACTGCCTGGTCCTCGAGGTAGGCGCCGTCGGCCAGTAGCAGCAGAGACTTGGTCGTGTCGCCGCCGTAGAAGTTGCCTGATGAGTCGAGGGCGCCTTCGAGCCCGCCAGTCTTGGCTAGTGTCAACAAGCCGGTCGACAGTGCCGGCACCGGGCCGTAGTCACCCGCGGTGACCTTTGTCGGGTCGCCGCCGGCTCCTGTGGCAGGTTCGCCGTCGGCCTCGGGTGCACCGATGGCGTCGAGGTAGTCGGTCGCCCACTTGGTCTGTTGTTCGGGGGCCGCCGCCTTCCACGTCGCCAGGTCGGTGGTGAGCGCCGCGTCGCCACTGACGTTGCTAAGGGGGCCCAGAACCAGGTCTGCGGAGTCAATGGGGATGCGTACTCCGCCCCACTTCTGAAGTGGCAGTGGCCCGAGCTTCTGGCCCTCACTGTTGGTGTTGTATGGCGCCCCGTAGGTCGCACTCGTGGTGGTGCCGGCGAGCTCTCCGGCAGCTGTGGTGATGAGGTTGTTGGGGTCGGCGTTGGCCCACGCCGACATGGTGATCGGTTTCTCGTCGGGTGAGGAGAAGATCGCGGCCAGCCCGATGCTCAGTACAAGGACGGCGACCAGGGCGAGGGTGAACTCCTTGACCAGGTCGTACGGCCGGGTCGGGAAGTCATGTGAGTCCGGGGTTCGGTCACGTGTCATGGCTCAGGCCTCCAGATCTGTGTCGAGGGGAGGCACGACGCCGTGGCGCCGGACCAGAATGATGTGGCCCAGCGTGATCAGGAGCACTACCAGGGGCAGCAGGACCACGTGCCACAGGAGCATCTGCCCGGGGTTGAGCACGTTGAAGAACGCACCGGCGCCGGTGGAGTTGATCCCGTCCTTACCCTCGCCGGCGATCCACTGCGAGCTGAAGTTGGTCTGGGACAGGAAGCCGGTGAAGGACGTGCCGATCGAGATCCCGAACAGCAGCACGCCGGTGATCCACGTCATGGCCCGCTTGCCGCGCCAGGCGGCCATCCAGAACTTG
>JBDTTS010000249.1:0-4100 GCA_039930525.1 Actinomycetes bacterium
GGGCGGCTGAGACGACCTCGATGAGGTTGTGCGGCGCCATGTTCGTGGCCATTCCCACGGCGATGCCGGAGGCGCCGTTGACGAGCAGATTGGGATAAGCGGCCGGCAGCACCTGCGGCTCAGTGAGCTGACCGTCGTAGTTGGCGGTGAAGTCGACGACGTCTTCGTCGATCGACCCCGTCATCATCAGCGCGGCGGCGTCGAGGCGGCACTCGGTGTAGCGCATCGCCGCCGGACCGGAGTCGAGGCTGCCGAAGTTGCCGTGGCCGTCGACGAGCGGCAGCCGCATCGAGAACGGCTGCGCCATCCGGACGAGGGCGTCGTAGATGGCGCCATCACCGTGCGGGTGCAGTTTTCCCATGACCTCGCCGACGACGCGTGCTGACTTCACATGGCCGCGCGTTGGACGGAGCCCCATGTCGTCCATCTGGAAGAGGATGCGTCGGTGCACCGGCTTGAGGCCGTCGCGGGCATCGGGAAGCGCACGCGAGTAGATCACCGAGTAGGCGTACTCAAGAAAGCTGCCCTGCATCTCGTCGGCGACGTCGACGTCGACGATGGTCTCGGCGACCGGCTCAGAAGAGGCCGGGGTGGACTTGCGGCGGGCCATACGTGACCGGGCTCCATCGTCGGGGCGGCTGGGACGGGCTATGAGACTAGACCGGGCCAGTGTCCCTCGCGGGGAGGTCGGGCGTGCACTCGGCGTCCGAAAGTGGCACTCAGGGGGACAGTCGGCGGGCTTGCGGGGCACCCTGGGGGACAGTCGGCGGGCTTGAGGGGCACCCTGGGGGACAGTCGGCGGGCTTGAGGGGCACCCTGGGGGACAGTCGGCGGGCCTGGGGGCGCACACCCCGAGGCAGTAGCGTGGCGATGTGGTCGATGCCCCCGCTGCCTACCCACAGTCGTGGGAGGCCGACGTCGTGCTCCGCGATGGTGGCACCTGTCATCTGCGACCCATCCGGCCCGATGACGCTGCGGGTCTGGTGGCGCTCCATGGCCGGCTGTCGCCGCAGACCGTCTACTTCCGCTTCTTCGCGCCTTATCCCCGGCTCTCTGATCGCGATGTTGAGCGCTTCACCTCGGTGGACTACCGCGACCGGGTGGCCCTTGCGGCGACCATCGGTGACGCGATCATCGGCGTCGTCCGCTACGACCGAGTGGCGCCCCAAGAGGCAGAAGTCGCCTTCGTCATCGAAGACGAGCAACAGGGTCGCGGTCTCGGCACCATCTTTCTCGAACACATCGCCCAGGCGGCGCGCGAGTGTGGCGTGCGGCGCTTCGTCGCCGAGGTGCTGCCCGAGAACGCCCGCATGCTCGAGATCTTCGAGCACGCCGGATATGTCGCTGAGGCGTCGCGCGACGAGGGATTCATCGCGCTGTCGTTCGACATCACCCCGACGGCGTCGTCGCTGGCAGTCACCCACGCCCGTGAGCAGCGCGCTGAGGCGACGTCGATCGCGCGGCTGGTGAGTCCCCGTTCGGTGGCGATCGTTGGCGCCAGCCGCAACCCGACGTCGATCGGATACGCGCTTGCCCAACACGTGGTGAACGGGGGCTTTCCTGGATCGGTCGTCGCGATCAATCCCAACGCCGATCGCGAGGTGGCAGGTCTTCCTTGCTACGCCACCCTCACGGAGGCGCCCGGGCCGATCGACCTGGCCATCATCGCCACCCCGGCCGACACCGTCGTCGATGTGGTGCATGACGCAGCCGCCGCGCGCGTGCACAGCCTGGTCGTGGTCTCGAGCGGTTTCGGTGAGAGCGGGCCAGAAGGATGGGCGGCGCAGCTGGCCCTGCTCCGCAGCGCCCGCGAGCTAGGTCTGCGGATCCTCGGCCCGAACGCCCTTGGTTTCATCAACACCGACCCAGACGTTCGGCTGAACGCCTCACTGTCGCCACACTTCCCGCACACCGGACCGATCGGGTTCTTCGCCCAGTCGGGGGCGCCGGGAGCTGCGCTGCTCGAGGCCGCGAGTCGGCGCGGTCTGGGCATCTCGACGTTCGTCTCAGCCGGGAACCGGGCCGACATCAGCGGCAACGACGTTCTGCAGTACTGGGAGGACGATGAGGCCACCGAGCTCGTCATGCTCTACCTCGAGTCAATCGGTAACCCCAGAAAGTTCAGCCGCATCGCGCGCAGGCTCGGCGTCCGTAAACCGATCATCGCCGTGAGAACGGGGCGATCGACGCAGGGGGCCCCGCTCGGTCACGCAGTGCGTACCACCGGTCTCGATCCGGAGGCCGTCGAGCAGACGTTCATCCAGTCAGGTGTCATCCGTACCCAGACGGTCGCCGAGATGTATGACGTCGCTCAGCTGATCGCCAACCAACCCCTTCCGAACGGCAACCGAGTGTTGGCCATGAGCAACTCTGACGCCATGACGTTGATGGCTGCCGATGCCGTCGCCGGAGCCGGCCTGCAATGGGTCGACCCGCCGATCGTCTTCGGTCCAGACGCGACCCCTGAGGAGTTCGAGCGAGCGCTGGAGGCAGCCGCAGACGATCCGGCCGTCGACGCGATCTTGGCCATGTACGTGCCCGGTTTGCACGACACCGGCGCCCGGGCAGCAGCCGCCCTTAAGCGTGTGGCGGCGAGAGCGACCACCCCGATCCTCGGTGTCATGTTCGCCGTCGAAGGAACCCACCGACTCCTGGACAGTCTCACCGATGGCCGCCCTCAGCTGGGCAACGTCCCCGCTTACCCAGCTGTCGAGGACGCCGTTCGCGCCCTGTCCCTGGTGCAGCGGCATGCGGAGTGGCGGTTGCACGCCACCGACAACCCGGTGGTCCCGCTCGGCATCGACGTCGAAGCCGCACGCCAGCAGGCGACCACCTGGCTCACCGACAGCGACGGCGAACGCGAACTGACCGAGGCCGAGTCTGCCAGTCTGCTGGCCCACTACGGCATCACGGTGTGGCCGCGCCGCACGACCGGCTCGGCCGATGAAGCGGCACTGGCAGCCGCAGAGCTGGGATATCCAGTGGTTCTCAAGACCGTCGACGACCATCTACGGCTGCGGAGCGATCTTGGCGGCGTTTACTTCGACATCGTCGACGAGGCCGAGCTGCGCTATCAGTTCAACGCCCGACTCATCGACCTTGGTCACCACGACTACGACCGTCTGGTCGTGCAGCGGCAGGCCGACGCCGGCGTCTCGACCGTTGTCGAGACGATGGAAGACCCGTTGTTCGGTCCGGTCGTCACTTTCGGACTGAGCGGCGTCGCCTATGACGTGATGGGCGATCGCGCTTACGCGGTCCCTCCGCTCAGCGAACACGATGTTCAACAGCTGCTCGATCGCCCGGCCGCCGCTGAGCTGCTCAGGCGTGGGCAGGCAGATCACGCGGTGGACCGCGAGCAACTGGGCGAGCTGGTGGCGCGTGCTGCGCGCCTTGCTGATGACCTGCCCGAGGTCGCCCACCTGGTCCTGCGTCCGATCGTGGCGTCCGAGAAGGGGGTGGCCGTGCTGGGTGCGACGGTCACCCTGCGCCGACCAGAGACGCGCACCGATCTGCCTGCTCGACGGCTTCTCGGCTGACCCGAATGGGGCCGTCGGTGGCCGGTGCCACAATGGACGCCATGACCGACCTTCCGGTGACGACACCAGCCCAGCAGCACCGCGATCTTCGGGCGGCCGTCGAGCGTTGCGGGTACTACCCGAACGTTGTTCTGCACTCGTTGATCCTGGCGGTCGCCGATGAGCCGATCACCTCGTTCCTGGTCCATCACGAAGCCACGTTCGACCGCGATGAGCTGCGCCGTCACCTGACGGTCGTGGTGCTTACCCCGACTCGGTTCATCGTCGGTCATACCGACGACTTCCCCGACGACGAGCTCACCGGGCCCGCTCACGCAGCGACCAGCACCGAAGCCGTCCGGATCGACCGTCTCACGTCGGTGGTCGTCAGCCACGTCGTTGACGACCCGGCCGGCCACGAGGCAGCAGCCTCGCCTCGTGAGGTGGTGCTCACCGTCGGGTGGGGCGCCATCGCCCGCCTCGACCTCGAGCCCGCCAGCTGCGGCGACCCTGAGTGCGAGGCCGACCATGGCTACACGGGTAGCACGACGGTCGACGACTTCTCGGTACGGGTCTCGGTGG
>JBDTTS010000250.1:0-4094 GCA_039930525.1 Actinomycetes bacterium
GGCTGATGTCGCAGGCGGGACGTTCCCCGCGGCGGAGCACTCCTTCGAGTCCTGACCGCACCGGGCGAGACCGTTCAGGGAACCGCTGGTCCCGAGACGAGCACGCCGTCTAGGTATGGCGATCCGTTCGCCCGGCAACCGTCTAGACCGAAGGTCTGTTGCTGCATCACCGGCGCCAGACGCCCCTGCCCCGGGCAGGCTACGTGGTTGTAGCCGAGCTGATGTCCGACCTCGTGGTTGACGACATACTTCCGGTACAGGGCGACGTCACCGTCGTAGTCCGGGATGGCCGTCAGCCAACGATCGAGATTGAGCATGACGAAGTTGCCCGCGCGACACGAGACGTACCCACGGGTGTTCAGTCCAGCCGTTGCGCAGACCTTGTCGACCGTGGCTGGCGTGGCCAGGCGGATGACGAAGTCGGCATCGTTCGCGCTCACCCGCTGAAGCGACCAGCGCCCTTGACCGGTCCAGCTCGCAGGATCGGCCAGGGTGGCATCCACCTCAGCAGCAAAGTCCTGCGTGTCCTGGCCTGTTCCCGTTTCGACCTGTACGGCGTATGTCTTGAGCACTCCCAAGCCGTGGCGATCCGAACCACCCAGGGCGCTGAGGTACTGGCCGGTTGCCTGGGTGGTGGCTCCTGGCGCCGTCACCGGCGGTGACGCCGAGGGCTGAGACTTCGGGCCCAGAGACTTCGTCGGCGTCGAGGACAAGCCAGCGTGCGG
Organism: Actinomycetes bacterium; assembly: GCA_039930525.1. Classification (GTDB taxonomy): domain Bacteria; phylum Actinomycetota; class Actinomycetes; order JAHEKZ01; family JAHEKZ01; genus JAHEKZ01. Next base: position 726 of record JBDTTS010000250.1, read on the forward strand.
TTCTGGCTTTGGGGTCAGTGCGGTCGAGACGCTGGCGCCCGTCGTGGCACCGTCGTCAGTGAGAGCCGCGGCCAGTCGGAATCCGGCCAGAACGAGGAGCACGACGAACAGCGCCAGCCCGCCGGATGCGACCTGGCGGCGTCGCCTGATCACCCGGCGACGAGCGCGGGCACGTGACTCGCGCGTTTGCATACCTCAGGCTATCGCCGGCTGACGCGCGACCTGATCAGCCCGCCCCCGGACACGCGCAGGCGGGGCGGCTGTGAGGCAGACTCCAGCGGCGGACTGGTCAACGGCGCATCCGGTCCGAACAGATGGCCGCGCAAGGAGATCAACAGGTAGACGACGGCCGCGCCGGTGAACGCAGCCATGGTCGCGAAGATGACGTGGTAGTCGAGCAGCGTGACGAGCAGAGCGCCGACGGCCAGAGAGATGGCCTGGGGGGCACCCATGACAGTCTCAACTGCCGCTGAGGCACGGCCTATCAAGGCCTGCGGAGTGCGGCGCTGCAGCATCGTCATGAAGGCGATGAAGGTCAGCGGCAGGCCATAGCCCACCACCACCACGGCAGCGAGGGTGACCCACAGGCTCGAGGTGAGCGACACGATGGCCAGGCCGAGCGCAAGAAGCGCCATGCCGACCGTCACCGTCCCGGCCTCACCGAACCGACGGACCCAGCGAGAGGCAGTGACTCCCCCGACAATGGCCCCGACGCCCTGAACGGTGACCACTACGCCGGCAAATGTGGGCGGCTTGCCGAAGAAGTCCAGCACCGCGTAGATCGAGGCCTCGGTGAAGCCGATCACGATCAACATGAGCGCGAAGGCGACCAGGGTGTGTCGCAGAACCCTCTCGCGTGCCAGATGCTGGATGCCACCAGTCATCTCGTGCCACCAGTGCTGCTCGATTCTCTGGGGACGGCTCTCATTCAACGGGATTGACGCGATGACCAGCGCAGCGACGAAGAACGACAAGGAGTCGACGAGGGCGACCAGACCACCGCCGAACATGCCGAACAGTGCCGCACCGAGGAGTGGGCCAATGAGGCGGAAGCCCTCCTTGGTCGTCTGCAGCGAGGAGTTCGCCTCCACGAGCAGGTCGGAGGGGATCATCTCCTTGAGCAACCCGTTGAGCCCGGCGGGGAGGACAACAAACGAGATGCCATAAAGGAACGCGACGGCGTAGATGACCCAGACGTCACCCGCGTCGCGCACCAGCAGAAGTGGAAGAACCATCACGGCCGAGAGCACGTTGCCCCAGACCAGCAGCGGTTTGCGCTTGATCCGGTCGATGTACATCCCGTACAGCGGCGCAAACAGTGCAGGGATCATCATCCAGAAGAAGGTGAGACCAGCCGCGCCGTTGGAGCCAGTGAGGGTCTTGACCCACATGCTCAGCACCAACAACATCACGGAGTCGCCGAGCATGCTGGCCGTCAGACCCGTGAAGAGCCGGGTGAAGCCCTCCTGCTGAAACGCCTTACGCATCACTGTCCCCTTTGTCAGATCTGGTCTCGAAGTCGTATGCCGGAACCCCCCACGCGAGGAACGCGCAGAGGCGTGCCCCCTCAGGTCGGCGTTCCGGGTGCTCGAACCGGTCGATCTTGCTGATCAGCAGGTCCCGCACCGCCACGTTGATCTCCTCGAGCTCGTCGGCGGTCAGCCACATCATCGACTGGGTCCACGTGCTTGCCTCCTGCCAGGGCGGGGTGTCCTCATGACGCCACGCCCGGGCCTTGGCCAATCGAGCCACCTCTCGGTCGATCATCAGCGCACTGAGCGCTTCACCGGCGCGGGCCAGCTCAGGCGACTCGTCGACATCACCCCATTGCATGCCCAGGCTGACGACCTGCCAGGGGCGCTTGCGACCCTTGCCCCGCTCGGCCTCCTCGACGAAGCCGTGCTCCGCGAGCTTGCGCAGATGCCACGAGCAGTTGGACGGCGTCTCGTCGAGCCGGTCGGCGAGCTCCGTCGCCGTCATCGGGCCGTGCACCGTGAGCTGCTCCATGATCGTCAGTCGCACCGGATGGGCCAGCGCCCTCAGCGATCGTGGGTCGTTCAACGTCCGCGGCAGGTAGGTCATGCATCGAAAGTACTCTTTCGAAAGGTTCGTTGCAATATATATTCTTGCGTTCCCCACCAAACCCAGGCACGAGGCAAAGCGGCGCCGAGACTGCCGGCCGGCTCTCCGATGTGACAGAAAGAAGCGGTCCGGGCCATTGTGGAATCGTCGCGAACTTGATGTGCTGAGGGCCTGGACATTTCACCTAGCCGTCCGGCGAGTCGGACGGAACGGATTGAGGTCTCGATGACAGCAACAGAGTCCAACGAGGTTCCGACAGACGACGCACAGGGCGCCCCCGATATCGAGGTGAGTCGGGTGGTGCCCCTTCCTTTGGACAAGGTCTGGCAAGTCCTGACCACCAATGCCGGTGCCGAGGCGCTGCTCGGCGGGGGGGCCCGGCTGGGCACGAAGGGCGAGCCGTGGCGCAGTGCGGATGGCACCCACGGCGTGGTTCGCAGTTTCCACCCGATGCAGCAGGTTCGCCTCACCTGGCACGCCGACGAGCATGCGCCCGCGACGCTCGTCGACCTGCAGCTGACAGCAGAGGGCGATGGCACTCGAATGGGCCTGCGACAGGAACATATTCCCGATGTCGCGCTGAGCCAGAGCCTGCGGCAACGCTGGGAAGAAGCCCTCGGCAGGATCGGCAGCGTCACCGCCTGATCCAGCTGGTCGTCAGCCCTGCGCTGCGTCGGGCTGGCGGATCAGTCTTCGATGCCCTCTTCGTCCCACGCCTTGTCCTCGGCGTCCCAGCGCTCGGTGTTCTTCTTAGCGTGCGCCAGAGCCTCCTCGGCCTCCGCGTGCGTGGCGAACGGACCCATCAACCGGTCCTGCGGACTCTTGTTGTCGTCGTCCTCGACCTGTCCGGTGTTCACGTTGAACCAGAACGCCATGGCAAACCTCCATGTGAGTCAACTGCGTAGCGCTGCCTAGACTCCACCGTATGTCGATCACCTATGCCAGCGTCGCGCCCGGCACCCTCAGTGCTCGTCGCGCTGTGCCCGCCTCGATTGTCCGGCCCGAGTATGTCGACCGGCCGGGGCCCGCTCAGTACACCGGTCCCGAGGTCAAGGACGCCGAAACCATCGAGAAGATGCGGGTCGCCGGGCGCATCGCGGCCCAGGCGATGGAGGCCGCTGCCACAGCGATCGCTCCCGGCGTCGCGACCGACGAGCTCGACCGGATCGCCCATGAGTTCATGCTCGACCACCACGCCTACCCCTCGACGCTGGGCTATCGCCACTTCCCCAAGTCGGTGTGCACCAGCGTCAACGAGGTCATCTGCCACGGCATCCCCGACGACCG
>JBDTTS010000251.1:0-4092 GCA_039930525.1 Actinomycetes bacterium
GACCAGCACCGGGGTTGCCATCCTCGGGGCATCAGTCGCCGTCGTGGCATCGATCATCGCCGAATTGCTCACTGACGGACTCGGATGGCTCTTCGCAGTTCCTTTCGTCCTGGTCTGCGTCTACTGCGCGGCTGAGGTATCGAGGGGCGCGATGCACAGCGCCATCGTCATGCCGCCCCTGGCCATCTTGCTCGTGTCGGCCGTCAACCCGATCTGGTCAGGCAACGTCCCGGGCCCGCGCGGATGGATGGTCAAGACGCTCACCACACTGACCACCCTGGCCCCCACTCTCATGGTGGCAACCGCACTTGCAGCAGCGATCGTGGGCGTGCGCTACTGGCGCGCCAATCGTCTCTGAAGCCTTCAGTGCTTCTGCACTACTCGATCGAACGTGGCTACTCGACCGACATGGACTTCTTGAGGTCGCGGCGGAGCTCTTGGGGAAGCGAGAACACCAACGATTCCTCAGCCGCTGTCACGGTCTCGACATCGCCGTACCCCCGCTCAGCAAGCCACTCGAGCACACCGTTGACCAAGCTCTCGGGAACTGATGCCCCGCTGGTGACCCCGACGACGTTGACCCCGACGAGCCACTCCTCGTCGACCTCGCCGGCGTTGTCGACCCGGTAGGACGCTTTGGCGCCCGCGTCCAGCGCCACCTCGACAAGCCGGACCGAGTTCGACGAGTTACCCGACCCAACAACGATGACCAGATCGGACGCCTCAGCCATCAGCTTCACCGCAGCCTGACGGTTCTGCGTCGCATAGCAGATGTCGTCACTGGGCGGGCTCATCAGATTGGGGAACCGGCCGCGAAGTCGGTCGACCGTCTCCATCGTCTCGTCGACGGACAGGGTCGTCTGCGACAGCCAGACCACTTTGTCGGGATCAGCGACCGACACATCGTCGGCATGCTCGGGGCCGTCGACGAGCGTGATGTTCTCGGGTGCCTGCCCTGCGGTGCCGACAACCTCCTCGTGACCCTCGTGGCCAATGAGCAAGATCTGGTAGCCCTCGCCGGAGAACCGCCTTGCCTCATGGTGCACCTTCGTGACGAGTGGGCAGGTCGCATCGATCGTGCGCAAGTTGCGCTCAGCCGCTTCGTCATGAACAACCGGCGCGACACCGTGCGCCGAAAAGATCACTAACGACCCCTCGGGCACCTCGTCGGTCTCGTCGACGAAGATCGCTCCGCGCCTCTCGAGGTCTTCGACCACGTGGCGGTTGTGCACGATTTGCTTCCGCACGTACACCGGCGCCCCATAGAGCTCAAGAGCCTTCTCGACCGTGATGACTGCACGGTCGACGCCAGCGCAGTATCCGCGCGGAGCGGCCAGTAGGACGCGTCGCTGTGGGGAAGCCATGTCCCCATCGTAAGCCGAGGCGGAACGCTGCACCCACTGAGCCAACCTCCCGCGGTGGTCGGTGGCGCCCCGTACGCTCTGCGCCGTGGCCCTACAAACCTCAGCCGAACAGCCCGCAGCCGTCCGCACGGTGGCGCAGGCCGTGGCTGGTTGGATCGATCGCTTGGGTGCCATCTGGGTCGAGGGCCAGGTCGCCCAGCTGAGCCGCCGCCCTGGCGCCGGAATGATCTTTCTCACCCTGCGCGACACGGCGGCAGATCTTTCGGTCACGGTCACCTGCTCTCGGCGGGTCATCGACGCCGCCGAGCCAGCCATCACCGAAGGCGACCGAGTCGTCATCTTTGCCAAGCCCTCGTTCTATGCGGCGCGAGGAACCTTCTCGCTGTCCGCCCGTGAGATCCGGCATGTGGGGCTCGGCGAGCTGCTCGCGCGGCTCGAACGCCTCAAGTCGTCGTTGGCTGCCGAGGGTCTGTTCGCAGCTGAGCGTAAGAAGCCCATCCCGTTCCTTCCCCGTGGCATCGGGCTGATCTGCGGACGAGCATCGGCCGCCGAGCGAGACGTCGTTGAGAACGCCAAGCGCCGGTGGCCCGCCGTTACCTTCCATATCCGCGAGGTCGCCGTTCAGGGCGCCGCCGCCGCCGCACAGGTCATCAAGGCCTTGGGCGAACTCGACGCCGACAGCCAGGTCGACGTCATCGTGATCACCCGCGGCGGTGGCTCGGTCGAGGACCTGCTGCCGTTCTCTGAAGAGACCCTGATCCGTGCAGTTGCTGCGGTGGCGACCCCGGTCGTCAGCGCGATCGGGCACGAGCAGGACGCTCCCCTGCTCGACCTCGTTGCCGATGTCCGCGCCTCGACGCCCACCGATGCCGCCCGCCGGATCGTCCCTGACGTCGCCGCAGAGCTCGAGGCCGTTGCCGCTGCCCGCCGTCGCATCACCGAGGCCGTCTACGGTCGTCTGGCCACCGAGCAGGCTGGGCTCGACCAGTTGCGAAGTCGGCCAGCGCTGGCGACTCCGGCAACGCTGGTTGACGTGCACGAACAGGCGGTCACTGAGCTGCTGCGGCGCAGCCTCCAGGCGGTGCGTGGCCGCCTCGAGCATGCAGCCACCGAGCTCAAGCACACCCGAGCACGTGTTCGAGCGCTTTCTCCGCAAGCCACACTCGACCGTGGCTATGCGCTGGTTCAGGCAGACGACGGCACGGTCGTCCGCACTCCTCCGCCACCCCGCACTCCGCTTCTCGTTCGCGTCGCAGAAGGCAGCTTCGCCGCCACCTCGTCAGGAGACTCATGAGCACCCCCGAAGACACCCCGGCTCTCGGCTACGAGCAAGCCCGCGACGAACTGATTGACGTCGTGAAGCAACTCGAAGGCGGCGGGCTCACCTTGGAGCAGTCCATCACGCTGTGGGAACGAGGCGAAGAGCTCGCCGGCGTCTGCCAGAAATGGCTCGACGGTGCCAGAGCGCGCCTCGACGCAGCCGCCCCCGACGACGACAAGTAGTCAGCGCAACGACGCCGCCAGGTCTTCAAGCTCACCCTGCGATGCCTTGCCCGTCACCACGACCGTGACTCCGCGCTCCGTGGTCACCAGACCCTGCTTACCCGTCTCGGCCGACGCAACGAGGCTCCACATCCGGCCACCAACCTCAACCTCGGCGGCAGGGACCGCCCCGTCTACCCAGTCGTCGACGGCGGCTTTGGAATCGCCATCGGTCTGCCGCACCTCTGCATACGATCCATCGGGCGTCACGTAGCCGACGTGCAGCACGCCACCACCGACCTCACCGGAAACCGCAGCCGTATCGAACCACGCGCTCGTGGGCACCCAGCCGTCTGGCAGGGCGGTGGGCTCCAACACGGGGAAGGTGTCGCCAAGCCGAACGTCGGTGAACACCTGCTCGACGTCAACCCCCGGGCGAATCGGTCCCTGCACCTCGGGACGCTGAATGGCCACCACAAAGAAGATCCCCAGGACCACTGCACCAACGACCGCCATGGACAGCAGCATGTCGCGGGTCGTCTCGAATCCACGAGGGCGCTTGGGGGGCAGCGATCCGACGGGAGCAGACATACAGCAATCGTCCCGCACCGGCGTCCAGACCGCCGCTCGGGAGGCTCATGTGGTTGATGCGTATAAAACTTCCCTCTTAACCGGCATTCGCGACACTTTATGCCGTATTCTGCCGCACATGAGCGAACCCACCTTCTACACGCTGAGCAATGCAGCTCGCTTGCTCGGTGTGAGTCCCGACACGGTTCGCCGTTGGGCAGATGCGACCCGCTTTCCCACCACTGCTGGGCCGACGGGACGCCGGAGCGTCGCCGGCCCAGACCTAGCCGCGTTTGCTGAGTCCCTGGCCGACGAACCCGAGTCGCGCAACACCTCAGCGCGAAACGCGTTCCCGGGTCTGGTCACCCGGGTACAGAAGGACAAGGTGGTGGCCCAGGTCGACATCCAGGCTGGGCCACATCGAGTGGTTTCTCTCATGACGCGAGAAGCCGTGGATGAGCTGGGCCTCGCCCCAGGAGTCGAGGTCGTCGCGTTGATCAAGGCGCCGGCTGTCGTGGTGCAGCTGCCGTGAGGCGTCAGGCCCTGGCGGTGGCAAGCGCAGCAGCGCTCGCGCTGACTGCTGCTTGCGGAACGATCGGCGGTTCTGAATCTGCCCAAGGCTCGTCCACCTTGACGGTGCTGGCCGCATCGTCGCTGACCGATGTCCTTCCCGCCG
>JBDTTS010000252.1:0-4091 GCA_039930525.1 Actinomycetes bacterium
GTTCGAGGACGTACGCCTCGACACGGCGCTCCTGGCCATCGAAGGTGGGGTTGGTGCCGATCGAGATCGCCGCCGGCAAGCGATCTGCGGATGAGGTTCCCACACCACAGATCAGCCATCCCGCGTACACCCCGTCGGCGGGGACCGCCGCGTTGTCAGCCACCTTCAGGTTGGCGGTCGGGTACCCGAGTTCGCGGCCCCGGTGGTCGCCATGGACCACCTCGCCCTCCAGCCGGTGGGGTCGCAGCAGCGCGCGGGAAGCCTCGGCGACGTCGCCCTCCAGCACACACTGCCTGATGAACGTCGATGACCATGCCACGTGTCCGGCATCGCCATGCTCCACCAGAGCTCCGACCTGGAGCGACAGCGGCGCAACGACAAAGTCATGCGCCGCGCCCAGTTCGGCCAGCACGTCGACATCACCTGATGCTCGGTGTCCGAAACGAAAACCCTCACCGACCACCACGCCTGATGCATGCAGTCCATGAACGAGGACGCGGTCAACGAACTCTGCAGGTGTCCACGACGCGAGCTCGGGATTGAACGCAAGAACCAGAACCGCGTCGACGCCTGCTTCGTGCAACAAGGTCACTCGCTGATCGACCGTCGACAGCATCCGAGGCTGAGTGTCAGGGCGAACGACAGCACTCGGGTGCGGGTCGAACGTGACCGCCACCACCTTGCCGCCAACCCGAACAGCCAGGGCTCGCGCCTCGTTGACGATGACCCGATGACCACGATGGACGCCATCAAAGACGCCGATGCACACCACCGAGCGACCCCACTCGTCAGGGACTGCGTCGATCCCGTTGAAGCGCTGGATGGTGTGCACAGGGTCACCCTGCCAGAGGCGCTCGATGTGGCTCACCCGCCGGTGAATCCCACCGCGACCTTCAGGACGCCGCCGCGCGGCTCCATCAACGCCAAGACGTTGCCGTCAGCGTCGAACACTCCGGTCAGTCCACTCTCGGCCGCCAGAGTCAATGGGCGCCCGTGTCGAACACTCGTTGCCTCGTCACCGTCGACCACGCGCATCGGGAAAGTCTGCCGGACCGCGTCGGCGAGTGGCAGCACCAAAAGCTGGGTCTCGAGCTGCTCGAGGGTCCGTGCCGCAGCGAGCGAGAAGCCCCCCACCCGCGAGCGCCGAAGAGCGCTCAGATGACCACCAACCCCCAGCGCCAGACCGAGATCGCGCGCGAGCGACCTGATGTACGTCCCCGTGGAGCAGGTCACCGCCACGTCAACATCGACAAAGTCATTCGTCGAACGTCGGATCGCCAACACCTCGAACGACGTCACAGTGACGCTCCGAGCCGGCAACCTGACCTCTTCCCCGGCCCGCACTCGGGCATAGGACCGCACGCCGTCGACCTTCACGGCGCTGACGGCTGACGGCACCTGTTCGATGTCGCCGACGAATGCGGTGATGGCGGCGCGGATGTCGTCGTCCAACAGGTGCCCCGCGGGCGCCGAGCCGATGAGGTCTCCTTCTGCGTCGTCAGTGACCGTGCTCGCACCGAGCCGAATGGTTGCTTCGTATGACTTGTCGGCGGCAGCGATGTGTCCAAGGAGTCTGGTCGCTCGACCGACCCCCAGAATCAGCACGCCGGTCGCCATCGGGTCGAGTGTGCCCGCGTGCCCCACCTTTCGCGTTCCCGCCAGACGGCGCATGCGGGCTACCACATCGTGAGAGGTCCAACCGCCCGGCTTGTCGACCACCACCAGACCCTCGATCGGCGGTGACGCGGCTGGTTCAGCGATCCGCGGCATTGGCGTTGGTAGAACCGGCGTGGCCGGCGGGAGCATCCACTGCGCTGTCCAAGGCACCGCGCACCGCTTTGACAACGTCGGCTACAACACGCGTTTCAGCGGTAAACCCGGCCGCATAGCGGTGCCCGCCACCACCTAGTGCAATGGCGACGGCGCTGACGTCAGCAATGCCTTTCGACCGCAGCGACACGCGAAGGGCCCCGACGTCATCCTCCTTCACCACCATGGCCACTTCAGCTTCTGACGCCTTGCGCACCACATCGATGATCGGCTCGACCAGATCGAAAGGGATCTGGTTCGGCTCACGATCGGCGGCCAACACCGACGTCCAGACCAGTCCATGGCCCTGCACGTCGTCGGACGCCAACTGGCACCGCCCAAGCGCAGTCGCCAGGACGTCGAGGTAGCCGAACGGGACGGCGTCGAAGACCTCACGGGCGATGGCGTCGAAGGCAATTCCGGTGTCGAGCAACCGGCCAGCTAGTGCGTGTGTTGTTGAGGTCGTGCCCGCGTAGCGAAAGGAACCCGTGTCGGTGATGAGTCCGGTGTAGAGGCACGCGGCCATGTCGGCATCGAGGTCGATCGCGAGCCGATCAAGCAGTTCGGCCACTACGACGGCCGTGGCTGGAGCATGCACGTCGACCAGTCCGATCTGCGCAAAGCCGTCGTAGCTGCGGTGGTGGTCAACACCGATCAACAACGGTGCCTGCTCGGCAATCGAACGCAGAATCCCGAGCCGGTCAATGCTGCTCGCATCGAATGTCACGACCACCTCGGGGTCTGGCGAGACGTCAACAGCCGGGACCAGCAGATCGGCACCTGGCATCCAAGACAGATTGGCGGGCACGATGAAGGGGTCGTCGCCGAACGACACTTCGATCCGCCGCTCCCCAGGTAGGGAGGCCAGGGCCAAGCCAGCTGCGAGTGCCGAGCCGAGGGCGTCGCCGTCCGGGCTCACATGCCCGAGCAGCAAAAGCGATCGAGCAGAACCGATGGCTTCGACGGCTCGCTCCCAGTCCATACCTTCGATCGGGCTCACGCCTGGGTGCCGCCCGTCTCATCACTCGCAGCGTTACCGGAGGTCAGCTGATCGCTCTCCTCCTCATCGTCGTCGTGGCGGTAAGGGTCTTCATCACCGGCATAGATGGCTCCGACGGCCTGCTCGTGGACGCGTTCGTCGGCCGCCTGGGCCTGGCGCAGTAGGTCATCAAGGTGCCGAGCCGTCTCGGGGATCGCATCGGCAATAAAGGCGAGCGACGGTGTGTGCCGGATGCCTGTTTGGCGACCCACCTCGGTCCGCAGCATGCCCCTGGCACTCTCTAGAGCTGCCGCCGTGTCAGCCTGCTCCGTATCGTCGCCTAATACGGTGTAGAACACCGTTGCTTCACGCAGGTCACCAGTCACCCGCACATCGGTGATGGTGATGAATCCCATGCGCGGGTCCTTGACTCGGCGCTCAATGGTCTCAGCGACGATCACTTGGATGCGTTCGGCTAAACGGCGTGCTCTGGCGTCGGTGGCGGTCATGCTCACTCCTTGAACGTGCCGCGGGGTGGGGACCCACCTGGGTCCCACCCCGTCAGCACATCGCAGCGGTCAGTTCGTCAATCGGCGCCTTAGGTGCGCGGAATCTCGCGCATCTCGTAGGTCTCGATCACATCGTCAACCTTCACATCGTTGAAGGTGCCCAAGTTGATACCGCACTCGAAGCCCTCACGGACCTCGGTGACATCGTCCTTGAAGCGGCGAAGTCCGGTGATCTCGATGCTTTCGGCAACGACGGCTCCGTCACGGATGACGCGCGCCTTGGTACCACGCTTGATCTCGCCAGAGCGGATCAGCGAACCAGCGATCGTTCCAAACTTGCTCGAACGGAAGACCTCACGCACCTCGGCGGTACCCAGCTCAACCTCTTCGTACTCAGGCTTGAGCATGCCTTTAAGCGCGTTCTCGATGTCGTCAATCGCCTGGTAGATCACCGAGTAGTAGCGGATGTCGACGCCCTCGCGGTCACTCAGCTCGCGGGCCCGACCCTCGGCTCGGACGTTGAAGCCGATGATGATCGCTTCGGAAGCCGACGCCAACGTGACGTCGTGCTCGGTGATCGAGCCGACACCTCGGTGGATAATCCGCAGATCGACGTCTTCGCCGACATCGACCTTGAGCAGCGCGTCCTCGAGCGCCTCGACCGATCCCGACACATCACCCTTGAGAATCAGGTTGAGCGTCTCGATGGCGCCCTGCTCCAGGATCTTCTGGAGGTCCTCAAGGCTCACCTTCTTGCGGGTCTTGGCCAGTTGCGCGTTACGTTCAGCGGCCTG
>JBDTTS010000253.1:0-4080 GCA_039930525.1 Actinomycetes bacterium
GGCACCGACACTGCGCGGCGCGAGCTGCGCTCGGCTCTCGTGGAGCTGCTGGCAGATGGAATCCCCGCTGAGCGGCTTCCGGTGGCTGGTGTCGGCTGGGATGAGCTGATGGCCGGGCCGGTCCGCGTCCTGATGGCTGATGGCGGTTCGGCAGATCTGCTGGCGGTCGTCGAGCAGGTCGAGGAGTCTGACCCGGCCGACGGGTGGCGGGGCGCGATTGCCTGGGGAATCAGCGATGTAGTGCCGGTCAGTGCCCTCGGCGACGGTCTTCGCCAGGCTCGCCGTGCGTTGGCGGCAGCTGGGGCTGGGGGTATCCGGGTCTTCGGCGACCTCGCGCGCGACGGGCTGGTGGGTCTGGTCGACGAGGAGGCGGCACGGGGGTTTGCCGATGCGCTGCTCGGTCCGCTCGAGAGCCGGGAACGGGGAGACCTGGTGGCGTCGGTGCGTGCGTGGTTGGCGCACCATGGTCAGTGGGACGCGGCTGCCACCACCTTGGGCGTCCATCGACATACCTTGAGATATCGGATGAAGCGCGTCGAAGACCCGCTCGGCCGACCGCTCGATGATCCAGACTTGCGGGCCGAGCTGTGGGTAGCCCTGGCGGTGCGGGATCGGGACGCCGCCTACCTGGAGCAGTGACGCGCTGTCCAAGTGCCACCAAGAAGATGTCCATCCCGGCACATTGGATCCGCACTACGCCTCCGTACCGTGGCAAGAGCGGACCGCTGGCCAGTCCGCCGCGGAGTCTCAAGTAGCCCTGAGGAGCAGGATGTCTTCACCATCGACCACCACCGTTTCTGACCCACAGCCGTTCTGGCTCGCTGGGCAATTGGTGCACGGTGACGCGCACTACGACGTGCGCAGCCCCGACGGCCAGCTGGTGCAGGCGGTCAGCATCCCCAGTGACGCTCACATCGAAGCTGCCGTTGCGGCGCTGGAAGCGGCTAGTGTCCCCGCCGCGCAACTGACCCTTGGGCAGCGAGCGGATGCCCTGGCGTTGGTGGCTCGCAGGCTCCTCGAGCGTCAAGACGAGATCGCGGCGCTGATCACCGCTGAGAACGGAAAGCCGATCAAGTGGGCTCGGGTCGAGGTGGCGCGGGCGGCGAGCGTGTTCCGATGGGCCGGCGAGGAGGCCAGGCGGTGGAGCGGCGACGTCCAGCGGCTCGACACCGACGTTGCCGCCGAAGGTCGACTGGCCTTGGTCAAGCGCGTGCCGAAGGGCCCGGTACTCGGAATCGCCCCGTTCAACTTCCCGCTCAACCTCGTTGCCCACAAAGTCGCACCGGCGATCGCAGTAGGGGCACCGATCCTCATCAAGCCAGCGCCAGCCACGCCGTTGTCGGCACTGGTCCTCGGCGAGCTGCTCGCCGAAACCGATCTGCCCCGCGGCATGTGGTCGGTGCTTCCGGTGCCCAACGAACAGATGCCTGGACTGGTGGCTGACCCGCGGTTGCCGATCATCTCGTTTACCGGTTCGGCGCCGGTGGGGTACTCGATTCGCGAGGCAGTGCCGCACAAGCATGTGGTTCTCGAGCTCGGTGGCAACGCGGCGGCCGTCGTACTCAGTGACTTCGGGGCCGCTCCTGACCTGGCGTGGGCTGCCCAGCGCATCGCCCTGTTCGCCAACTACCAGGCTGGCCAGTCGTGCATCTCGGTACAGCGCGTGCTGGTTGACCGGCCCATCTATGACGACGTCGTGGCTCATGTCGTCGGTGAGGTCGAAAGCCTGCACAACGGTGACGTCAACGATCCGGTGACTGAGGTCGGACCCTTGGTCGATGAGAACGCTGCCCGACGTGTGGCTGAGTGGATCGACGAAGCGGTGTCTGCCGGGGGAAAGTTGCTCACCGGCGGCGTCCGCGATGGGGCGTCGATGTCTCCGGCGGTGCTCGTCGATGTCCCCCACGACGCCAAGGTGTGGGCCGAAGAGGTGTTCGGGCCGGTTGTGGTGCTGGCTCCCGTCGACGGGGTCGATGGCGCGATAGCTGCGGTCAACGACTCGAGGTTCGGGCTGCAGACCGGGGTCTTCACGAAGGACACCCAGATCGCCTTCCGCTTCTTCGCAGAACTTGAGGTGGGCGGTGTCATCATCGGGGACGTGCCCAGTTATCGAGCCGATCAGATGCCGTACGGCGGCGTCAAAGAGTCAGGTGTGGGACGCGAAGGCGTCGCCTATGCGATGACCGACTTCACCGAGGAACGGGTCATGGTGCTGACCGGTCTCAGGCTCTAGCCGGGGCTCGCCCTCCGGGAGCGCCGAGGGCAGATGGCCGAAGGTGAACCGGTCATCATCGGCGCCACCACCGTGCGTGCGTTCCTCGTACCAGCAACTATGCGGCTTCTCGGACGCTGGAACTGGTGGGCGCCCGCTCCGAGGCCGGCGTTCTAGGAGCGTTACGGCATCTGCGAGGCCGGCTGCCGCCGGGCGACCGCGAGACCCCGCTCGGGTCTAGCCCCAGCCGCGCTCACGGTCTGCGTGGCGCACTGTCAGACTGCCTAAGTGCGTTCAGTGACTCTACTCGGCTCGACCGGGTCAATCGGTACCCAGGCCATCGACGTGATCACGCGCAACCCCGAAGCCTTCCGCGTCGTGGCGATCGCGGCCGGCGGGGGTCGACCTGCCCTGCTTGCCGAGCAGGCAGCCTTGCTGGGCGCTGAGGCCGTGGGAGTGGCCGACCCCGCTGCCGAAGAGGCCGTCATGGCGACGCTTCGCGCTCTCGGTGTGGGTCCACGGGTGTTTGTCGGTCCCGACGCCGCCAGTGACATCGCCAACTGGCCGAGTGACACGGTGCTCAACGGGATGGACGGAGCTGCCGGGCTACGGCCGACGTTGGCCGCCCTCGCTGCCGGTCACCGGTTGGCACTGGCTAACAAGGAGTCGCTGATCATCGGTGGCCCGCTGGTCGCCGCCGCGGCTGCGCCTGGGCAGATCGTCCCCGTCGACTCCGAGCACTCGGCGCTGGCCCAGTGCCTGCGCGGGGGTCGGGCTGACGAAGTGCGACGGCTTGTCGTCACCGCCAGTGGCGGCCCGTTCCGGGGTCGGGCGCGCGGGGAGCTGGGTCAGGTCAGCCCCGCCGAGGCGCTCGACCATCCCACCTGGGACATGGGGCCACTTGTCACGGTCAACTCGGCCACGCTGGTGAACAAGGGTCTGGAGGTCATCGAAGCCCACTTGCTCTTCGGTATCCCCTTCGATCGCATCGAGGTGGTGGTTCACCCGCAGTCGATCGTCCACTCGATGGTCGAGTTCGTCGACGGCTCGACCATCGCCCAGGCGAGCCCCCCCGATATGCGGCTGCCGATCTCATTGGGCTTGTCGTGGCCAGACCGGGTCGCCGAAGCCGCTCCTGCTCTCGACTGGACGAAGGCGGCCACCTGGGAGTTCTTGCCACTGGACGCCGACGCCTTTCCTGCCGTCGACCTCGCGCGGCGCGCCGGGATTGCAGGGGGCACTTCCCCAGCGGTATTCAACGCCGCCAATGAGGTGGCCGTAGGGGCCTTTCTGGCCGGCCAGGCGACCTTCATCGCGATCGTCGACACGATCGCTGAGGTGCTCGACGAGCATCTGAGCATCGCTTCGGGCGATCTCGGTTCGAAGACTGCGCCCGCGTCGCTTACCGTTGGTGACGTACTCGACGCCGATCAGTGGGCGCGGAACCGGGCCGGTGACGTGCTGGCTACCGGCTCATCACCGAAGTCACCGGCAGCACCAACACAGGGGAGACGACCGTGAGCGGAGCGGGGCTGATCGGCCTGGCCGTCTTCGCGATCGGCGTCCTGGGTTCGATTGCGCTGCACGAGGTGGGTCACCTCGTGCCAGCTAAGCGGTTCGGCGTACGCGTGACGCAGTACATGGTGGGCTTCGGTCCCACGGTCTGGTCGCGGCTGCGCGGTGAGACCGAGTACGGCGTGAAGGCCATCCCATTCGGCGGCTACATCCGCATGGTCGGAATGTTCCCGCCGCATCGAAACCGCCAGGGTGACCTGGTTTTGGCCGCCACGAGCACCGGGCCCTTCCAGTCGATGATGGAGAACGCGAGGCGCACTTCCACCGAAGAGATCCAGGCCGGCGAGGAGCAT
>JBDTTS010000254.1:0-4079 GCA_039930525.1 Actinomycetes bacterium
GGGACCGCCAACCTTGCCATGCGAGGGCGACACAGAAGACTGCGGCCCCCGTGAGCACGATCATGGTGCCCGAGGGGACTGCAGCGAAGTAGCTGAGGTACATGCCGCCCAGTCCGCAGGACGCACCGATGATTGTCGACAGCACCAGCATGCGTCCGAACGAGTCGGTGATCATGCGCGCCACGACGGCGGGGATCACCAGCATCGCTGCCACCAAAGTGACGCCGATCACTGTGAGGGTTGCCAGGATCGACAGCGACAGCAGCAGCATCAAGATCGCCTCGATCCGGGCGACGTTGACCCCGGACGCGGCGGCAACGTCGGGGTCGAACGTCGTAAAGAGCAGCGACCGGTAGCGGAAGAACACGAAGGCTCCGGTGGCGACCGAGACACCGATCAGCATGATGATCTGGTCAGCGCTGATGCCGTAGATCGATCCGAAGAGGGCGTTGTCGAAGCTGGGGCCTGAACTACCGAAGCGCGAGAGCAGGGCGACGCCCAGGGCGAACGACGCGGTGGTGATGACGCCGATCGCGGCGTCCGCGCCGATCCGGTGTTTGCGTGACACCCAGTTGATCGCGAGCGCCGATGAGACGCCCCAGATGCCGGCTCCGATGTAGATGAACGAGGCGCTGACGAGTGAGGCGGCGGCGAAACCGCCGAAGATCGCGTGCGAGAGTCCGTGGCCGATGTAGCTCATGCCACGGAGCGTGATGTAAACACCCACGAACCCCAGTAGCGCGCCAGAGATGGTGGCGACGACGAGGCCCTTCTGGAAGAAGCCGTACTGCAAGGGGCCGGTCAGTGTGTCGATCAGGAGTAGCGGCATGTTCACGAGACGGCCCTAGGGGTGACGCGGTGGTAATCATCGATGACGACCGGCATCCCGAGGTGTTCAAGGACCTCGAGGCGTGCGCCGAACGTTCGTTCGAGGATGTCGGAGGTGATGACTTCGTGGGGGGTGCCCTCTGCAACGATGCGCCCGTTGATCGTGACCAGGTGCGGCAGGTGAGCGGCCATGCCGTTGAGGTCGTGCGTCGTCAGCACGATCGAGATTCCGTCCTCGTGCAGGTCGGCGAGCAGGTGCAGCATGTCGTGGCGGGTGCTGACGTCGACGCCGGACGTCGGCTCGTCCAGCACGAGCAGGTCGGGATTGCTCAGCAGTGCGCGGGCCAGAAACATGCGTTGCTGCTGCCCACCGGACAGCTGGCGGATGTGTCGGTCGGCCAGCTCTGCGATGCCGAGGCGCTCGAGGACCGCGGCCACCTCGATGCGGTCGGCCTTGCTGGCCCGCGGCCACTGCCTTGCCTGCGTGCGCGCCATCAAGACGCACTCAAAGACGGTGACGGGGAAGTTCCAGTTGACGGTCTCGAGCTGCGGGACGTACGCCATGCGCAGGCCATCGACTGGCGTCACCGTTCCGCGCTGCGGGCGGATAGCGCCGAGCAGGGTTCGCAGCAGAGTTGTCTTGCCCGAGCCAGAGGGGCCTACGATGCCAGTGAACTGGTCGGCGTGGACGTGGAACGAGACGTCGCGCAACACCGGCTCGGAGTCATACGCAACGGTGATGTTGTCGAGCGCGAGGATGACTGGGCCAACGCCTGTGCCGGTCATTGTGGATACTCCGCCTGATCGGGGGACACATCGGTGGTGTCGACCGACGGCAGTTGTTTCACCGTGCCGCCGAGCCCCTCGATCATCGTTTCGTAGTTGTAGCGCATCAGCCCCAGCCAAGAGTGGTCGTCGTCGCCGGGATCTCCGGGCAGGTCGTCGTCGCGCAGGGTGTCCTCGTAGCGAGCACCGGTGGCGCGTCCGACCTCCTCGAGCACCGCGGACGGGAACACCTCTGAACCGAAGATGGTCGACACGCCCTCAGCGTTCACCTGATCGATGATCCGCGCCACTTCAACGGGAGTGGGGTCTTCGAAGTTCTTCGGCTGGACGGCGCCGACGACGTCCCACCCGTAGGTGTCGGCGAAGTAGGCGTACGCATCGTGGTAGGTGACGAGCTTGAGGTTGCCATCGGGGACGGACGCCTGGTCGGCGCGAAGCGCGTCGGCGAGATCGTTCGCGTTAGCCGTGAAGGCGTCGAGGTTCTTGGCGTAGTAGGCGGCGTTGTCTGGGTCTTGCTCGGAGAAGGTGTCGGCGACGACCTCGGCATACGCGATCGCATACGTGGGGTCGGTCCACAGGTGCGGGTTGGGCTTGCCATCTTCTTCGGGGAACGAGAAGTCAAAGATGTAGTCCTCTGGTGGCAGTACCTCGTCACCGAGCTCGACGAGCACCGCGCTGTCCTTCATGTTGCTCTCGGCCAAGTCTTTTGTCGGCTCCTCGAGCTGCAGACCATTGATCAGGATGACGTCTGCGGTGCTCAGCAGTTCAGCGACTTGCGGAGCGGGTTCGAAGGTATGGCTGTTGGTGCCTTCGGGCACGATGCCCTCGATGGCGACTCGGTCACCGCCGATGTTGGACGCGATCGACGTGATCGGGGCCACAGTGGTGGCGACCTTCAGTTCGCCGCTCGCGCTGTCGTCGGTCGTGGAGCAGGCGCTGAGCGCCAGAAGAGTGGCGAGGGGCAGGGCAACTGCCAGCCCTCTCCGAGGTCGGCGGACATGCGTTGCGGTCATGGCAATGACGCTACTGCAGGTATATGGCTCCTGCAAATCGTTTGCAATAACGCGAACCGGGGGGGCGCGGGCGTGAGGCGCTCACCCGACCCAGTTACGGTAGAAGCGTGACTGACTCCACCACGATCGGCGACGCGACGCCTCCCGAAGCTGCTGACGAGGCCAAGCCGACCGCCAACAAGACCGCCAAGAAGACCCCAGACAAGGGCGCCAAGAAGGGCGCCAAAGAGGGGGCTCCGGCCGAGCGGACGCCTGACCAGATCCAGTCCGACATCGACTCGGCTCAGCAGCGCTTGGCCGACCAGGTCGACGAACTGTCTGACCGGTTGCAGCCCCAGGCGCTGGCCGAGGACGCTGCGGCCCGCGTCAAGCGAATCTTCCTCGAAGAAGACGGCTCACCCAAGCCGAAGCCCATCGCCATTGTGGCGGGCGGCATCACCTCGCTGGTCGTGCTGCGCAAGATCTTCCACCGCGGCTGATGGCGGACGCAGACGCCCTGCCGATTCAGTTGCTCCACGACCGCGTTCTGGTCAAAGAGGACGGCCCCAACGGCGAGCGACGCTCGACCGGCGGGATTGTGATCCCGGCTACGGCTCAGGTGGGTAAGCGCCTGGTTTGGGCTGAAGTCGTCGGTGTCGGGCCCAACGTGCGAACGGTGCAATTGGCTGACCGAGTGCTCTTTGAACCAGAAGACCGGGGCGAGGTCGAGCTCAAGGGCGAGACACTCGTGCTGCTGCGCGAGCGAGACATTCACGCGGTGGCTGCCGCCCGTGTTGAGGACAGCACCGGCCTGTATCTCTAGTCCTGCTGGGGCGCACGATCGCGCGACGTCGCGCAGACAAGTCGAGTGACTACATAGGGCCGTCACTGGCATGCTTGCCTCCGTGTTGCGAACTCTGGTCGTCGGACTCGCGCTGGGTGCATTTGTCGCTGCGCAAGTTGGACCGGTGTCTCTGCTCTGCATCCGCACCGCCACCCGCCACGGATTCCGTCCGGCGGCATCGATAGGCGCTGGAGCGGCAGCGGTCGACCTCGTCTACGCCGGGCTCGGTGTTGTGGGCGCGGCCGCATTGATCCAGGTGCGACCGGTGGGCCTCGCGCTGGGTCTGGTCGGTGCCGGCGTGCTCGGGTGGATGGGAGTCCGAACGCTGCGTGACGCCTGGCGCATTCGGCTGGGTGGCGAGGCAGCGGGTGACCTAGTCACGCTACCCGCGTCATTTCGTACCGGGCTCGTGGCGACGGCTTCCAACCCGCTGACAATCATTTCGTGGACGGCCATCTTCGGTGCGGCTGCCACAGCGTCGCTGCTCACCTCGACGGGCTCAGCCTTGGCTCTTCTGCTCGGCGTTCTGACCGGCAGCGCCGCATGGTTTCTTGTTCTGGCCATGGTGGCTTCGCGACTTGGTGAGCGACTGGGACGCCGTGCGCTGTGGGGCATTGACGCGGCGGCCG
>JBDTTS010000255.1:0-4046 GCA_039930525.1 Actinomycetes bacterium
TTCTAGGAGATGTTCCAGTCCTGCTGGTTCCAGGTAAGGCCCGCTTGTGAAGCGTTGTACTCCACACCCTCGGCCGTGGCGTCGTACGCCACGATCCCTGGGAACGCGAACACCGGGACAGTCGCCAGATCGTCCCAGAGGATTGTCTCGATCTGAACAATGATGTTCTGCTGCTCAGTCAAGTCGGTCGTCTGGTTGAGCTGACTGGTCAGCTTGTCAACGTCCTTGTTCGAGTAGTTGCCGTAGTTGCTTCCACCGTCGGTGACGTAGATGGACGATGAGCCAGTCACCAGCGGTGATCCTGCCCAGGCGAACATCGCCACGTCGAACCGTCCAGTGACAAGGGCGCCATTGGCGTTGAAGAAGGTCTTGTCACCCTCGTCAATAATGTTGAAGCCTGCGCCGTCGGGGCCACACGCTTCTTGCACCAGTTGTGCTTCAGCCTCACGGCGCGGGTTCGGGACGATGTACCCGAGCCTGACGTCGGTGCCTTCAGCGTTGGCTTCCTTGACCAGCGAAGCAGCCTGCTCGATGTTCTGCTCCGCATAGTCAGCAGGTGTGATCTGCTCAGCAACCTCGTCGTACTGCGTTTGGAACGGCAGGTAGTAGCGCGAGTTCAGCACCACTGCTTCAGGGTTGTCCGGCTGGATGAGCGTCTCGACGATCTGCTGACGCGGCAAGCACAGTGCAAAGGCCTGACGCAGCTTCTCGTCTTTGAAGACACCGTCGAAGTTGAAGTCGTAGTGCTCATAGGTGAACTGGTCGCCAGAGGCAAACACGATCTGGTCACCCAGCGCTTCAAGCTGCGCCTTCAGGTCGGGGTTGGGTTGCGGGTCCATCGCCTGGATCTCGCTGTTCTCCAACGCCTGAGCCTGTGAGTCGGCCGCGATGAAGCGGATGACGACCGTGTCAGCCAGAGGTGCGTCGCCGTAGTACTTGTCGTTGGCAACCAGCGTCAGGCTGTTTCCGGACTCCCACTTGTCGAGCTTGTACTGGCCCGAGGAGGGGATAATCGACTCGTCAGGCAGTTCACCGGGCTTGAAGACCCAACCCTTGGTCCAGAAGTCACCAGCCTTATCAAGACCCTTGGTGTCGCCATCCTGAACGGCAGTGATGAAGTCGTCGATTCCAGCTTCCTGCTCGACAACGTGGGCCGGCATGATCGCACCGAAGTTGGCGACCCAGTCGGCGTAGGGCTTGTTGTACGTGACGGTGAACTGCTTGTCTCCGTCGGCGCACTCAACAGTGTCGATGTCTTCATAGCCGTCGGTGCTGACCGGCTTGAAGGTATCTGTCTGGCCACTCTGGCTGTACCACGAGAGCCAAGCGTCGTCGCAGTCAATCGGCTCGCCGTCGCTCCACACAGCATCGTCGGCAAACGTGTACTGGATCGTCAGTGGGTCGTCACTGGTCTTTTCGTAGCTCCCGAAATCTTCTTCGGGGGCGACGGAGCCATCGGGGGCGAAGTACCAGAAACCGAGAGTCACGCGGTTCATCGGAATGGCGTTCTGGCTGGCGTTAGTAGCCACGGTGGCGGTGTTGTATGCCTGCCACTCCTGCTCGTACGCGTAGGTAAAGGTAACCGGCTCGCTCGACTGCTCTGTGGTGTCCGTCTCGGTTCCTCCGCCAGAACACGCTGCAAGAACCAGCGATGCGCCGAGGAGGGTCGCGACAGCGGACATTCTCTTGGCCCTGCGTCCCACTGCATCTCTCCCTTTGTTGATGGAGTTAGATTTCGACGGCTCAGGTGTGCCTGTCCCGTCGACGCGGCAGCCCCCAATGTGGATGACGTCCGGTCGATGCGCACGATAACAGTAGAAGTCCGCCCACCAACCCCCTCACACGCCATGAAGTTACTAAGTCGCAACCCGGTGTTGCCGGATCGAGACATAGCGCCCGATGCGGCTCGCCCCAAACCGCTATCGCGCGTCGCGCTTGGCCTGGCAGCGCGCGCCAGCCGCCAAAGTCGAAGCGTTCTGCTTCTTGGTGACCGCAGATTTTTTCTTGGTGACCTGACGGCCGCTGGACGATGTCGACTTCGACCCCGCGCTAGAGGCTTTAGACCTAGAACTGCCGCTTGACGCGGCGACAAGCCGTTCGGCCTTGAGCTGGGCGGCCGCGTTTTTGGCTGCCTTGCTCAACGCTCGACTGACACTTGACCGTTGTCGACACGGTGCCAGATCGTCAAGATCTGGGCACTCTCAGCAGGCTGACGGCGAACTCTGACGAAGCACACCACGGACGCAAGTCCCACGTCGCGAAGCGTTGTTCCAGATGAAGCCCTGCCGCGAGGACGTCATCATCGAAGCGCTCGAGGGGATAGCCGCGGTCCGTGCCGAATCCCACCACCACCACACCATCGGGCACGATGTGCGCTCCGATTCGACGCAGCACCATGGCCTCGGTGCCCTGTGCCACAAAGGTCATGACATTGCCGGCGATCACTGCCCCAGCAAACGGCGTCTCTACGCCCTGAGAGGGCAGGTCCAACTCGGCAAGGTCACCCACGCACCAACGTGGCCCTGGGTGGTCCAGCTTCGCGGCCTCGATCAGCACGGGATCAGCGTCGACGCCTACGACATCATGGCCACTGTCGAACAAGTGGGCGCCGACCCGGCCGGGGCCACAGCCAGCATCGAGAACGCGCGACCCGGGCGGAAGAATCGCGTCGATGAGGCGCGCCTCACCTGCGAGGTCTACTCCTTCTGCAGCCATCGTGCGGAATCGGTCGATGTACCACTGTGAGTGATCGGGGTCGGTGTCGGTTGCCCACCGGGTGGGACGTGTCATCGCACCAGGCTATCGGTCCACATTGTGCGTACATCATGCAACGAGGAGCGCCCCGCCGCATGGACGGGGCGCTCCTCGTTGCTTCAGTCAGTCGCTCAGGAGTTGATCGCCTCTGTGATCTTCTCGCCACCTTCATCGAGAGCCTTCACAACAGCCTCGTAGTCGCCCTTGTCGATTGCCTTGTTGGTCTTCTTGACTGCCTTGCTCACAGCCGCATCAACACGATCGAGGTAGAGATCTTCAACGACCGCCACGATCGCTGAAGAACCAGCCGGCAACCAGGCCTCGGCGTCGACACCGATCTCCTTCTCTTCGTGTCGCTTCACGAGCTTGCCGACGCCAGCACCGATACCTGCACCAACGACGGTGGCCAGAAGCAGTGGCGGGGCAAACAGCCCAACGACTAGACCGCCAACCGCGCCAGCGGTCGCGCCGCCGCCGACCAGGCCGCCGCCGTGCTCCTTGACGTCAACCTTGCCCTCGGCATCGCGCTCAAGGACCACTGACACGATGACGGCTGTGTCACCAAGGCCCTTGATGGCTTCGTAGTCTGCCGCCGCTGCCGCAGAGTCCTCGCCGTAGGAGGCGACGAATAAAATCATGTTCCCGGGCCTCAACTGGCTCTCCCTTGCTTCGTTCGGTCCGCAATCTGCGTCCGGCTCTCGCTGGCCCTTTGATCGCGAGCTGGTCACGGAAGGGGCCTCGAGCACTCCTACTTTAGGTCCGGAGGTTCTCCGCCGGGTGGGCCACCACCCGGCATGGCTTGATCGACGTATGCGAAAGACCGCAGTCGGCAGCGACGGAATCGCGCGGCGAAGGTCCGACGTGCTTTCATTTGGACATGAGCACATCGAGCATCGAACCCGAGAGCCGGTCCTGGACTGGCACCAAAGTCGTCGCTGTCATCGTGGCGATTCTGACTGCTGGCTACATGCTTCCGTGGGCAATCGCGGCTGTCCGCGACGTTCCCCATTGGTCGGTGTTCTGGGTGAATCTGCTGCTGGGCTGGACCATCGTCGGCTGGATCGTTGCCCTCGTGATGTCACTGCGCGCCCAGCGACTTGTTGCTGGTGCCTAGCCCGTCGACCAGCTCGTCGGCCACAGCCAGACCAGGTTTCACTCT
Source organism: Actinomycetes bacterium (assembly GCA_039930525.1). Classification (GTDB taxonomy): domain Bacteria; phylum Actinomycetota; class Actinomycetes; order JAHEKZ01; family JAHEKZ01; genus JAHEKZ01. The sequence continues at coordinate 3,914 of JBDTTS010000255.1, forward strand.
CACCACTCACCGTGCGAGGGCTTCCGCGCCAGGGGGCCAACCAGGTCCGTCCACCCGGTGGGGGAAGCCCTCCCGCGGTTAGGCTCATGAGGTGAACGCACTTCATCGATGGGCGATCGTTGCGCTGACGACC
>JBDTTS010000256.1:0-4045 GCA_039930525.1 Actinomycetes bacterium
TGTGGCTTCCGCGATCACCATCTCGACCTTCAGGCTGCCGGCGCCCGGCGGGTGTTCGGGCTCTCGAGCCAAGACACCTCTTACCAGCGTGAGGCCGTCGAACGGCTGCATCTGCCGTTCGAACTGCTCTCGGATGCCACCTTCACCTGGGCTGACGAGCTGCGACTCCCCGACTTGATCGCGGGTGGCCAGCGCTTCCATCGGCGGCTGACGCTCATCCTTGATCACGGCACCATAGGGCACGTGTTCTATCCAGTGTTCCCGCCAAGCACGCACGCCGACGTGGTCGTGAAGTGGTTGGAAGATCATCGGCCGGTCGGCGCACGCTAGCCGCAGACAGCGCCTTGGGCGGCTGACCCCACCAGTTTGGCGTACTTGCCGAGCACGCCTTTGGTGTAGCGCGGATCCTTGGGCTTCCATCCGGCGCGGCGCTTGTCGAGCTCCTCCGCGTCCACCAGCAGGTCGAGTGCACGCTCGGCCATGTCGAGGCGAATCCGGTCGCCGTCGCGCACGAAGGCGATCGGACCGCCGTGGGGTGCTTCGGGGGCAACGTGCCCGATGCAGAATCCCGCGGTGGCACCTGAGAACCGGCCGTCGGTAACGAGCATGACGTCCTTTCCGAGACCGGCACCCTTGATGGCCGCCGTTACCGCCAACATCTCGCGCATGCCAGGGCCACCCTTTGGACCCTCGTATCTGATGACCACGACGTCACCAGCCACGATCTGCCCATGCGTGACCGCGCTCATCGCATCCTTCTCGTCGTCGAAGACCTTGGCCGTGCCTTCGAAGACCGGCTTGTCGATGCTGGCCGCCTTGATGACCGCACCCTCGGGGGCGAACGACCCCTTGAGGATCAGCAGTCCACCAGTGCCGTGGATCGGCGCGGAGATGGGATGCAAGATCTTCCCGTCCGGGGCCGCTGGGTCGAGGTCGGCCATGTTTTCAGCCAGCGTCCGACCAGTCACGGTCATGACGTCACCGTGCAACAGGCCGGCGTCGAGCAGCTCGCGCATGACGACCGGCACTCCTCCGATCCGGTCGATATCGTTCATGACGTAGCGGCCGAAGGGCTTGACGTCGGCCAGGTGCGGCGTGCGGTCACCGACGCGATTGAAGTCGTCGATGGTGAGGTCAACTTCGGCTTCGCGCGCGATAGCAAGCAGATGCAGGACGGCATTGGTCGAGCCGCCGAGCGCCATGACGACCGCGATCGCGTTCTCGAAGGCCCCTTTGCTCATGATGTCGCGCGCGGTGATCCCGAGCCGAAGTAGCTCGACCACTGCCTCACCGGAGCGGAAGGCGTACTCGTCACGACGGCGGTCGACCGCGGCCGGGGCAGCACTGCCGGGCAGCGACATCCCTAGCGCCTCGCCAACGCTCGCCATGGTGTTGGCCGTGAACATGCCACCGCAGGCGCCCTCACCAGGGCAGGCCTGACGCTCGATCTCATCGAGCTCATCGCGGGTGATCCGGCCCAACGCGCAGGCGCCGACACCCTCAAAGGCGTCTTGGATCGTGACGTCCTTGCCGCCGACCCGCCCGGGCAGGATCGACCCCGCGTAGACGAACACGTTGGCCAGGTCGAGTCGGGCTGCAGCCATCAGCATTCCGGGCAACGACTTGTCGCAGCCAGCGAAGGTGACTGAGCCGTCGAGGCGTTCAGCGTGCATCACCGTCTCGACCGAGTCCGCGATCACCTCGCGGCTGACCAGCGAGGCACGCATGCCCTCGTGGCCCATCGAGATGCCGTCCGAGACCGAGATGGTGCCGAACTCCATGGGAAAGCCCCCGGCAGCGAAGACTCCTTCTTTGGCCTTTTTCGCCAGCCGCTTGAGCGACATGTTGCAGGGCGTGATCTCGTTCCAGCTCGAGGCGATCCCGATCTGGGGCTTTTCCCAGTCATCGTCGGTCATCCCGACCGCGCGCAACATGGCCCGGTTCGGGGCTCGCTCCATGCCGTCAGTGACATCGCGGCTACGGGGTTTGAGATCAGGCGACTCGCTCATGCCGGAAGCCTACGGGTGACCCAGACGTCGCGGACGAGGTGTCCTAGCTGCTCTCCCCTTCGTTCGTACTTTGTGCTGGGCCGGTCAACCGCGCCCGGAATCGACCGCGGAGCGAAGCCGTCGAAAGGGTTGTGCAGTCGAGGGTGCGCCGCAAGCGTCTCGAGCATCTGCTCGGCGTAGGCGGCATCATCGGTGGCGCAGTGCACAAATCCGCCTGGCGCGATCCGGTCAACGAGCAGCGAGACAAACCAAGGCTGGACCAGCCGACGCTTGCGGTGGCGTACCTTCGGCCATGGGTCCGGAAAGTAGATCCGCGCACCGACAATAGCCGCGGGAGACAGCCGCTCCTCGATGAAGGTCACTGCATCTCCGTGCACGACCCGCACATTCGTCAGACCGTCGCGTTCACCCTTGCGCATCAAGGTGGCGACTCCCCTGGTGTGGACGTCGATCGCGATGACTCCCATCTCCGGAGCCTTCGCCGCCTGCACGAGGGTGCTCTCCCCCATGCCACAACCAATGTCGAGCACCACGGGCATGGCCGCACCGAAGACCCCGGAAACGTCGAGGCGCTCGCCGCTCGCGTCGATCAACCAGGTGGTGCCAGTCGTGGCCAAAGAATCATGGTGCCGCTCGCTCAGGCGTCCTCTTCGGGCGTGGTACGTACGGACGCGTGGCGGCGCGGAGTCAGCCACCGGCCACAGCGGGCAGAACCATCACGACGGCATTCTGGCCGAGGACCGTACCTATGCCACTGGCACCCCGGACATCGTCACCGTCGGCATAGATATTGACGTGGCGACGGAGTTGGCCGGATTCGGTGCGCAGTCGGCGTTCAAGATTTGGATGAACGCCTGCCACGAGGTCGAGCAGGTCGCCGACCGTTGGATCTGTTCCGTGCAGCTCGACGGCCAACGATCGCTTTCCGCCAGCGACGTCGGCGAGCACCGACGGCAGTTCAAGAGTGACGCGAACGCTCATGGCAGGACAACAGCTCGGACGCAGAGAACGTCCGGCAGGTGACTCACTAGCTGGTCCCAGTTGGCGCCTTCGTCGCGGCTACCCCACACCTCTCCCGACCTGGTGCCGAGGTAGAGGCCCGCCGGGTCAGCCGCGTCAGTGGTCAGCGCATCGCGCAGAACGATCGTGTGAAATCCAGAGTCGGGCAGCCCGGCCGATGAGTCGCTCCACGCTCGTCCACCGTCAACGCTGCGGTAGACACCCGCGCGCCCGTCCACGGGGAAACGGCTCATGTCGGCAGAGAGCGGAAAGAGGAAGAACGCACCGTCCGGGCCGGGGGTTCGGGTGAGACCGAAGCCGAAATTGGCCGGCAAGCCTTCCTCCACAGACTCCCACGTCGCGCCACCGTTGCCACTGCGGAAGACACCACCGTGGTTCTGCAGCATCAACAGCTCGGGGTCTTCGGTATCGCGAACGACTTTATGCACACACTGCCCGTACTCGGGCTCAGGGTCCGGAAAGAACGGTGCAAGCACGCCCTTGTTCGACGGGTTCCACGACGCGCCGGCGTCTTCGGTGACATAGACACCTCCCGTTGACATCGCCACCATGACGCGGTTGGCATCGTCGGGATGCGGAAGCACCGTGTGAAGGCACTGCCCCCCAGCACCTGGCCGCCAGTCGGGACGGTGCGGGTGGTCCCACAGGGCCTCGTTCAGGGTGAACGTCCGTCCACCGTCGCCTGAGCGGAAGAGCGCTGACGGCTCGACCCCGGCCCACACCTCATCAGGTCGGCTCGCTGGTCCGGGCATCAACTGCCATATCTGCTCGACGTCGGCACCGGCGTCAGCGGGGAAGGCGATTGAACCGCCCGCCTCCTCTACCCACGATCGCCCTCGATCATCTGACGTATAGACGGCTGGCCCCCAGTGCTCATTGCGTCCACCGACAAGCAGCCGTACTGGCGAGCGGCGCGTATCGATCGCCACAGCGGCAACGGCCGCCATGGAGTGATGCGGCCCTTCCCACTCCCAGTCGTCCCGGTCGGTCGACCACCCGAGAAAGAGCCCCTTCTT
>JBDTTS010000257.1:0-4040 GCA_039930525.1 Actinomycetes bacterium
GGTTCCTGGCGTGCCCCGAGTGCCGCGGCGAACGCGACGGACAACTCGACTGGAGTGGTCGAGAGCCCCGACCCCGGTTGTTTGGCCTGCAGGGAGATGGTGACGCCGTCGTCCGCTCCGAGCCGAAAGCGGATCAGGTTCGCGTGGGGCGGGGGCGTATCGGGGTTGGCGAAGAGCATCCGAGGGGGACGGTGGAACTCGACGACCGCTTCGAGAACGGTATTGATCAGCGCCTTCCCTGTTCGAACGTAGAAGGGAACCCCAGCCCACCTCCAGGAGTCGATCTCGACGTGACACGCGACATATGTCTCGACATCTGATTTTGGAGCAACCCCAGCCTCATCCAGGTACCCCTCGTATTGGCCGCGCACGATGTGTGTGCAGTCCAGGGGACGCATGGCTTTGAGGACTTTGACCTTCTCGTCTCGTAGTGCATCGGCATCAGTGGACAGCGGTGGCTCCATCGCGAGCAGCGTGATCACCTGGAGAAGGTGGTTCTGGAGGACGTCTCGGATCGTCCCGACCTCCTCGTAGAACGCCCCGCGACCCTCGATGCCGAATGCCTCTGACATGGTCACCTGCACGCTGGCGATGTAGTGGTTGTTCCAGATCGGCTCGAGAAGGGAGTTTGCAAAGCGGAAGACAAGCAGATCTTCCACCGACTCCTTCCCGAGGTAATGGTCGATGCGAAAGATCGAACTCTCGTCGAAGTGCTGGTGGAGTAGGGCGTTGAGCCTTTGAGCTGAGGGCAGGTCGCGTCCGAAGGGCTTCTCGACAACGATCCGCGCGGTCGATGTGAGGCCCGAACTTCCTAATCCCTCGATGACGGTCGGGAACATCTCAGGAGGAATCGCCAGGTAGTGGGTCGCCGAGCGCGAGCCGAGTGCTGCTAAGCGCGTCGCCAATCGCGAAAAGGTGTCGTCGCTCACATAGTCACCCGCCACGAGGGAGACGTTCTCGATGAGAGCATCGAGAACCACAGGCTCGGCATCGGGAATGCTACCTTCCACAACCTGCCGCACATGCTCCCTGAACTCGGCGTCTCCCCAGTCCGAGCGCGCGACGCCGACCACAGGAACTCGTAGGTCACCGCGAGCGCTCATGCGGTAGAGCGCTGGGATCAGCTTCTTGCGCGCCAGGTCGCCGGTGGCGCCGAAGAGCACCAGTGCGTCTGAGGAGTTCACCTCGTCCGCCCCTTGAGGTACTCGCCGATAAGGGCGCTCGTCGAGCCGTCATGGTCACCCAGTGCTTCGTCGCCAAACTGGCCAACGATCTCGCCGGCGAGCTGCTTCCCAAGTTCGACACCCCACTGGTCGAAGCTGTTGATGCGCCACACCGTTCCTTGGACGAAGACGGTGTGCTCGTACAGAGCAATGATTTGTCCGAGGGTGCGTGGGTTCAGCTCGGGGGCGAGAACGCTGGTCGTCGGTCGGTTGCCGGAAAACGTTCGGTGTGGCACCTGGTGCTCGCTGACCCCCGCCGCACGTACTTCATCCTCGGTGCGACCGAAGGCGAGAGCCTCGGCCTGGGCAAACATGTTGGCCATCAGCTGGTCGTGGTGCCCGGGAAGGTCGTGAGACGGCTTGACGAATCCAATCAGGTCAATGGGGACCACTGATGTTCCCTGGTGAAGCAGCTGGAAGTAGGCATGCTGCCCGTTCGTCCCAGGAGTTCCCCAGACAACGGGAGCTGTGTCCATCCCTACCCGGTTGCCGTCGACGTCGACGGACTTCCCGTTTGACTCCATGTCCAACTGCTGAAGGTAGGCCGGCAGCTTTGAAAGTCGGTGGCTGTAGGGGATGACTGCCTTGGCTGTGTAGCCGAGCACATTGATGTTCCAGATACCTATGAGCCCGAGGAGGATCGGTGCGTTTTTGTCAGGTGGTGCGGTGCGAAAGTGTTCGTCGATGTCGCGGAAGCCGGACAGCAGGTCGTCGAAGGATTCAGGGCCGATGGCGACCATGAGGGCGAGACCGATCGACGAGGGCAGCGACAACCGGCCCCCCACCCAGTCCCAGAACTCGAAGACGTTCGCTGAGTCGATCCCGAAGTTCTCGACCTCTTGGACGTTCGTGGAAACGGCGACGAAGTGGTGGGGAGTGGCGTCCTCGCCAAGTGCATCGGTCACCCAGCGACGGGCAGATTGGGCGTTGGTGAGGGTCTCGGCGGTGGTGAACGTCTTCGACGCCACGATGAAGAGTGTCTCGGCTGGGTCGAGGTCGCTGATGGCGTCAGCAAGGTCGGCCCCATCCACGTTCGACACGAAGCGCACGGTGAGGTCAGGGTTGACGAACTGACGGAGGGCCTCGACTGCCATGTCGGGACCGAGGTGGGACCCGCCGATACCGATGTTCACGACGTTGCGGATGGGGCGACCCGTTGCGCCGAGTCGCGTTCTTGTCCGGACCTGCTGGGCGAACTCTCGCATCTGCTGAAGGACTCTGGCGACGTCGACCATCACGTCCTTACCGGCGATCTCGAAGCGACCATCGGTTCCGGCCCGGAGCGCGACGTGTAGTGCGCTGCGGTCTTCAGTGGTGTTGACGCGTTCTCCAGTGAACATTGCCTCCGTTCGGGCGGACAACCCGCTTCGCGCGGCAAGCTCGAGCAGCAAGGTGAGGGCCTGCTGGTCTACGAGCTGCTTCGAGTAGTCGATGGTGAGGGCGCCGGCTCGGACCGTGAAGTCGTCAGCGCGCGAGGGATCGTCCGAGAATGCGCGTCGAAGGCTGAAGTCTCGGTTGGCATCACGGTGGTCGTGAAGCCGCTGCCAGGATGCGGTCAACGCCCCCATCACCTGTTGTCTCCCTTCTGCTCCTGGTGGCCCCCGAACTCACGCCTCATCGCCGACAGCACGCGGTTTGAGAGATCGTCACCCCCGCGTGAGCTGAAGCGGCTGAAGAGCGCGGCGGTGAGGACGGGCGCCGGCACGCCTTCGTCGATAGCGGCGAGCGCGGTCCACCTTCCCTCTCCGGAGTCGGAGACGCGGCCCGACAGTCCCGAAAGGTCTGGGTCCTTGTGCAGCGCGTCGGCGGCCAGGTCGAGCAGCCATGACGACACGACACTGCCTCGACGCCACAGCTCGGTGATCTCTGCCAGATCTAGGTGATAGCGGTATCCGTCCGGGTCGCGTAGCGGTGCGTTCTCTGCGTCCGGCGCCGCCGATCCTTCCCCGATGTCCGCCTGGTCGAGGATGGCGAGGCCCTCGGCGATGGCGGCCATGAGGCCGTACTCGATGCCGTTGTGCACCATCTTGACGAAGTGGCCAGCCCCCGCTGGCCCGCAGTGCAGATATCCTCGCTCGGAGGGCGCGGGAGCACCGGTACGGCTGGTGGTGCGCGGGGCGGCGGTGAATCCTGGAGCCAGGGAGGCGAAAACTGGATCGAGTGCACCGACGACCTCGGGCTCTCCACCGATCATCAGGCAGTACCCCCGGTCGAGGCCGAACACACCTCCGCTGGTGCCGACATCGACGAAGTGCAAACCCAACTCACCCAGCGATGCAGACCGTGTCAGGTCGTCGCGGTAGTAGGAGTTTCCGCCATCGATCAAGATGTCGCCTGCCTCGAGGTGCTCTGCGATGTCGGACAACACCTGACCGGTGATCCCCGCAGGCACCATCGCCCAGACCGCCCTGGGAGCTGACAGCTGTGCCGCGAGATCGGCGAGGTCGTGTGCGCCGCGAATCCGCTCGTCGGCGAGTGCGCCGACGGCCTCTTGGTCGACATCGAAGATCACACACTCATGCCCAGCTGCCGACAGGCGCCGTGCGATGTTGGCGCCCATGCGTCCGAGCCCCACGATTCCGATCTGCACGACTAGATGTCCTTCCGTTGGGCCCAGATGTGGGCCGCTTTTTCTGATGTCGTCGAAAGCAGGTCTGACCACGAGTTCGAGAACCCCTGGATCCCTTGCGACTGGAGCTCGTCTCCCGCAGGGGCGACTGCAAAGCCTTCAGCGCTGACGCGTTTGAGAATGAGGTCGGGGGCGTCGTCGGCCGGGTCGAGAAAGCTCTCGACCGTCCCCGTCGCGGCCCATGACTC